>JAKBGL010000016.1:10152-15202 GCA_021833085.1 Actinomycetes bacterium
GCTTCTCTCACCAGCCTTTGCGTGTCTAACTATGGCTACTCGCATGGCGACTCCTTACATTGATAGCATATCGCTACTTTATAACGTAGGGGCGACAACGGTCGGGTTTCTACCTTGGCTTAATAGTGTTACTCAGTATTAACGCTAACTTCACGCCTTGGGTCTTCAATCCACTCTGACCAAGAGCCCACATAGACCTTTACGTCTCTGACCCCCAAATATTCAAAAGCCAGACCCATAAACGATGCAGTCACTCCAGACCCACAGTAGGTGATTATCGGTGAATCAAGATCTAGGTCGTTCTTTGTCAAAAATGACTCCAGGGCGTGGGACTTCAAACCACTTATTGGATGAAACACAGCGGAATAAGGCAGGTTCAAAGCTCCTGGGATATGGCCCGCAACTCGATCAATTGGTTCCGAAATACCGAGGTATCTATTTTGGTCACGTACGTCGATCAAACACCCCTTGCCCTCTAAGACAGACTCCACGTGCACGAAACTCTCCCGTTGATTAGCTGTGTCAAAACGAAATTCAGAGGGATCAATTGAAGTTGTCTCCGTAGATACCGCATAGCCCTCTACAGTCCAGCGCTGAAATCCGCCAAGTAGGACAGTGGCTGACCGATGACCAAAGTGTCTAAGCGTAAGAGCTCCTCGAGATGCCGCGAGTGAGTCGCCTTGATCGTAAAACACAATGACATCGTTTGATCGCACTCCAGCCGCAGAAAGAGCCCACTCAACATCTTCAGCCTGAGGCAGAGGATGGCGACCCTTCTCCCCTGGCATATCAGATAAAACCTGCTCGAACTCTATGAACCTAGCTCCGGGAATATGTGCGCGCTCATAGTAAGCCCTACCCACGTCCCTTCCCAAAAGCCAACTGACGTCGATAATCGCAACGCTCAGGTCTCCTTGATTCACAAGTCGCTGAAGTTCATTTGGAGAGATAAAAGTGCTGTTAGCTATCATTGGCAAAAACCTCTTCGATAACGGTGACTAAACAACCGATTAAGGCGAGCATAACGTCTGGGCAGACCTATCTCCAAGATAATAGTTGTTGATCTCAGCGCATCTTCTAAGTTGAAACTTGCTCGGTACGAGCGACATCTCCATCTGAACAACCCCAGCGAAACTCTGAGCCACACCGCCACTTTCCGCCAACGTCATATGCTCCAAGGTTCCATCGATAGAGATGTCGGCATGGAAGAGTTTCACAAAACCACTCTGACCCCACATGACACCTTTAACCACTTTGAACGTTACGCCGTGGATTAAGTACTCAAGGTATCAATAATGAAGAGAGTCCACGAAACAACTAGACCAAAGAGAGACCGCTGCAGATAAAACTGTTTATTGGTACGTCAGGTAGTTTGCTTGTGGACAAAGGAGTGAACACGAGTCGGCAACGTCAAAGATATCAGGAGATACTCTGCGATGCTTCAAAACATGTCTCGTCTGTCAGTTGACTCTGATCCTGGTCCTCAAGTGTGATCAGCGACTCATCTCCACTCTTCTCAGGAAACAAGATACATCCATCTGGGTCAAAAGACAACAAAACTGCAGTCCCTCGGCTGTGCCGCCGCTCGCTAAAGATCCCAGAGAGTACATGCCCGTCAGAGACTTGTACTACGTGTTCATACCCTATCCCTCGAAAAGCTACATCACTAACCGTCCCAGAAAGAGTTTCTCTTTCTCGGTCGACTCCAGATGCCAGAAGTGGAGCCATCTTAACGGCAGCAGCTCGTACAAGAATCCGCACCTTCTCACCCATCTTTAACGGGACATTTGAATGCGCAGAGAGCCAAGAGCTTCCGTCCAGTGCTGATACCACGCTACGAGATGACTCGACGGAGTTGACGACGGCGGGAAGGTCCCCTGCCAACCCCGTAAAGCGAGCCACAAACGGCGTTTTCGGCTTCGAATAAAGTACCTCAGGTCTATCCAGCTGAACTAGTCGGCCACGATCTAGGACGCCCACATAGTCCGCGAGCGCAAACGCCTCTGACTGGTCATGAGTAATATATAAAGTAGTTGCGCCTACCTCACGAGTCAAGGTGGAGATCTCCACTCTCAATCTCTCTCTAAGATCAGCATCAAGGTTCGACAGAGGTTCATCGAATAACATAAGCCCTGGTCTCGCAACCAACGCTCTTGCAAGCGCCACTCTTTGCTGTTCCCCTCCAGAGAGTTCCTGCGGATATCTATCTGACAGATGCATGAGTCCCATTCGATCCAACATTGAAATTGCTTGTGTCTTCCTTTGCGATTTAGGAAGCGCTCGGCGTTTAAGAGCAAAAGCGACGTTGTCAAGTGCGGTCATGTGAGGCCAAAGAGCGTAGTCCTGAAATACCATAGACAGTTCTCTTTCTTCACTTTTCAAATGAAGTTCCTTTGAGCTAACAGTCTTGGAACCGAACTGTATCGTGCCCTCGCTCACTCTCTCAAGCCCAGCGATACATCGAATTAAAGTCGACTTACCACTCCCTGACGGTCCCAATAAGACCATAAAGGATCCCGCTTCTACCTCAAACGATACGTCAGTTAGAGCCCTCTTCCCTCCTGCATATACCTTTGACACCGAATCGACCTTAATACTTGGTGCCCCACCAAAATCCGACAAAATACTCCCCTTTAAATAACCCGACCACCAACTCTTCTCCAACCCTTTGGAGCTAGAGTTCGAAAAATCATCATTACAAGCACGATCATCCCTAGATCAATCAAAAGTGCAACGATAGACAACGCGGTACCTTGATATAGATTTGACTTATTCAAGATCTGAACGATTGCCACCGATACCGGCGTCACACCGGGAGGTGCAAGTAGCTCAGACGCCGGAAGCTCTAAGAACGTACCCGCAAAAGTTAACAACCAAGCCCAAAGCAAGCTAGGAGCCAAAAGAGGCAAAACCGCCTTTCTCCATGAATGGAACGCTCCAGAACCATTCACTCGCGCTGCTTCAAGAAGAGACCCTTGAATCTGCGCCATTGGTCCCACTAAGACTCGACTTGAAGACGGCAGAGCACCAGCAAGGTACGCCATCGCCAATACGGTAACAGTGCCGTATAGATGCAGACCTATCGATTGAAGGATAGGCAGGTTATACACAAATATATAACCTGCCGCCAGTACTAGTCCAGGGAGAGCGATGGCTGCAATGACAGTTACATCTAGAAGCTTCCCGATGACACCCACTTTCTTTGATGTAAGTCTCCGCGCGATTACAGCAGCTAATATCACTGCTAAAGATGCATTCAACACAGCCATCTTGAACGAAAATACAATTGACGAACCAAACCCGTTGACATTAAAGATACCTCGATAGGCAAAAAAGGACAGATGTCCCATCGACATTGAACTAAGCGGCTTGAGCATCGACGACGACAACGCTCCAAGAATCGGCACCCCTAGAGCTACGGCGAAAAACAACAAGAACCCGACAAGATTCACTAATTGGCCCCAACGACCTACGTACTTTATTCTTGCTGCTGCCGCCTTGCCACCTAACGTAGCAAACCTTCGTCGCTTCATGGAGTGATGCTGCACGGCGAGAGCAATTCCGACCACGGTAACCAGCATCCAACCAATCACTGCAGCTTCCGAAAAATTAGCAGGGTAAGAGGAAAGTGCCACATAGAGATTGTATGTAGCAACGGGGAAATGAGCATTTGGGGCTATTACAGCTGCTGTTCCGAAGTCCGCAATAGACTCCGCAAAAACAACCACCAACGCAGAGAACAACGCAGGCATAAGCACCGGTCCTAAAGTCCTTAAGACCTCCATGCGCCCACCTCCATGTGTTCTAATCGCCTCCTCGTAGCTGCTTCCCAGAGATGAGATAGGGCCCGCCATCGCAAAGTACGCAAACGGAACACCTTTTATCCCAAGAATCAAGGCATAGCCTGCCGGACCGAAAAATAGATTCAAAAGCCGTGGTGAGAAAAGGTTGATCGAAGCCAACACCCCGCCGCGGTCCAAAAGCACCTGCCAACCAACAGCGATGATGTAACTTGGCAGAAGTAAAATCCCCCATATCGCTACAGAGAACAAACCTTTTCCCTTCATGTTCGTTCTCTGAAGTCCAAATGCCAAAAACGAACCCACCAAGGTCGCAAAGATGGCAGCGATGACCCCAACAACAACGGAGTTACGCATACCTTGAAGCGTAACTCCGGAGAGAGCCGAGGAGAAACTACTGAGAGTAAACCAAGCAAGACCTTGACCAAATAGATGCGGAGATACTGCAAGTATAAGAAAGGCCGCACTTGGAAGTATCAAAACTAATACTAATATAACCCAAAATAGCGGCCAACCAATGCGCTCGGTTACAGTCTGGAAAGTGGCAGCAAATGCCTCTGACAGACCTCGCCAACTCCGCACCCTTCGGTTATGTCCGTTCGGTCCATCGGCAGCCTCAACTATCCCTTGAGGCCCCGATGATGTCACAAGCGCTTTCACTGAACAATATTGTTAGTAAACCACTGGTTCAGTGATGCTTCCCTTGGTCCCCACACAACTGGATTAGGGTAATCGGTGGGTATTGACGCCAACGAAGGAACAACCTTGTGAGCCTTTGTACCCACAATAATTGGGAAGAAAAGCGAATCTCCATGAGGGTCGCCAGACAACATGAGCGCCTGGCCAGCCTTTGAGTATACAAAGTCGGCGAACTTCTTGGCCTCTGCAATCTCTGCTGCTGGCTGCTTCGCGTCGATACCAATGATGCCTGGCAGCAAGGCTGACTTGTCTAAATATGCTACCTTCAATGAAGGGTTAGTATACTCAAACCCGATACCAGCAGAGTTTTGCACAATAGCCAGCTTGATTGTCCCCTGCAGAAGTGCGCCCAAAGTCACTTTATTTGTCGAATAGACATGTAGTCCATTGGCAGCCAACGCCTTGAAGTAAGCTTCACCTTGACTTACTCCCCCTTTTTGATCCATAATCGATGCTACCACTGGATAAGTAGGTCCTGAGATAGCTGGGTTGTTCATACCTACTGCTCCCTTCCATGTGGGAGAGAGTAACTGTTTCCAAGTAGTGGGGGG
>JAKBGL010000191.1 GCA_021833085.1 Actinomycetes bacterium
TCTTTGTTCTAACCACTTTAATTAGTCCATACGTCGGCACTGCAGTAGCAAAGGTAACTAGCACTAAGGGATACGTAAGGGCCATAAAGACTGCGATCACATAAGGAACGATCATAAGAGACTCATAAAGTAACCGAGTTCTAAGGTCTCCCATCCTCACTGCCAACGTCATCTTGTTCGAAACCCGATCCGTAGGGATGTCTCGAAGGTTATTAGCCACAAGAATCGCAGTTACTAACATACCTTCAATAGTTCCAGCTGCAATATCATTGAGTACGAACCTATTGGTTTGAACGTAAAATGTAAATACTGTCTCTACAAGACCAAAAAATACAAAGGTAAAGACCTCGCCAAAACCTAGATATCCGTAAGGTCTCTTCCCTCCCGTGTAGTACCAACCCGCCAAGACCGAGAGTACACCGACGAAGATTAGCCACCAGGAGCTCAGTATCACCAGAACCAGTCCAAACAGAGATGCAACCCCGAAGGATATAAATGCAGCGGTCTTGACCTGAGACGGAGATGCCGCCTTGGATGCTACCAACCTTCGAGGACCGCTTCGTTTTTCATCGGTGCCACGGACGCCGTCTGAGTAGTCGTTTGCGTAGTTTGTACCGATCTGCAAGAACATCGCAACACCTACAGCAAGGATCTCCTTGAGCGGACTGAAGCTACCGACTCCATAGGCTAAGGCGCCGCCCAGTAGCGCGGGTCCCACTGATGCTGGTAGCGTACGAGGACGCGAGCCTTCGATCCAAATCTTCGTCTTTTCAAATCTAGTCACTGTGCTAGGGTCGCTTCGGAAACTTAGAGAAGTCTGGTCGTCGCTTCTCAACATAGGCGTTGCGACCTTCTTGGGCTTCTTCGGACATATAAAACAGTAAGGTTGCATCTCCGGCAAGCTGTTGAACTCCAGCGAGTCCATCGTCAGCGGCATTAAAGGACGCTTTAAGCATGCGGAGAGCGATCGGAGAAAGCTCCAATATCTCATGCGCCCACTTCATAGTCTCTTCCTCAAGTCTCTCAAGTGGCACGACCGTATTGACCAGACCCCACTCATACGCCTGGTAAGCGTCGTATTGACGACACAAGAACCAGATCTCCTTAGCTCGTTTTAGTCCTATGGTGCGAGCTAACAGCCCTGCACCGTATCCACCGTCAAAACTTCCAACCCGGGGTCCTGTCTGTCCAAACCTAGCGTTGTCGGCGGCTATCGTTAGATCGCACACGAGGTGAAGCACATGACCTCCACCGATAGCATACCCAGCTACCATTGCAACTACGGGCTTAGGTAGTCTGCGGATTTGAATCTGAAGATCTAATACGTTTAGCCTTCCAACTCCATGTTCTGCCACTTCATCGGCTCCGATATATCCATCGTTGCCTCGAATTCGCTGATCTCCACCTGAACAAAACGCCAAGGATCCTTCACCAGTCAAGATCACGACACCAACTGAGACGTCGTCTCTAGCTCTCGAAAAGGCGTCCTGAAGCTCAAAAAGTGTCTGAGGTCGAAAGGCGTTACGAACCTCTGGTCGACAGATCGTAACCTTTGCAACCCCGTCTCCTGAAAGTTCATATCTTATATCTTGATACTCTCCAACACTTGACCACTGGAATAAGTTAGACACCTACTACCGTCACTTTCTACTACTTCTTTCGTAAGACCGATGCTTTCGTCAAGTTCTCGTGTTGTTAAAAACACCCGAATAGGCCAAAACTACTACGTCCTCCTATAGTTTCAACTATGTGAACGAACTAGTAGCCATATTACTTCCAAGAGACGACATACTCACTTCTGCAATCAAATCTGTCTGGGAGACAGACGACGCCTTTTGCATTATCGACACGCGACTTCCAAGGTCGCAGACTCAAGCGCTCCTACGTACGCTCGCGCCAACGATGGTCATAGAAGATACCTCCCTAACGAGACACAGAGTTAAAGGCGGTCACAAGGTCGCAGATGGCGATGCGTACGTGGTTGCAACCTCTGGCACTACTGGTGCTCCTAAAGGCGTGATCCACACTTGGAGTTCACTAAAAGCGTCATCGACTGCTACTACTACAAAGATGAGAATCGACCCAAGTGCCGATGGTTGGATCTGCGCACTACCCCCTAGCCACGTCGGGGGTCTTTCGATTATAACACGCGCTCTGCTTAGCGGAACCAAAGTTTGGGTCATAGACGGCTTCGACGAACAAGCGATAAGGGCACGACAAAAGCTCGGGGCAAACCTCATTTCGGTAGTGACAGCCGCTCTTCCTAGAGTCGATCACAGGAGCTTCAAGGTGGTACTTCTTGGAGCGCAAGCGCCTCCTAAAGAACTACCAGAGAACTTTCTCGTAACCTACGGTATGACTGAGACTGGATCTGGCGTTGTCTACAACAACCATCCTCTCCCAACTGTAAAGGTAGCGTGTTCCCCTACCAACGAGGTGCTTATCGATGCACCGATGCTCGCAAGAGGTTATAGAGATGGCGATCAAATAAGATCAGATAATGGGTTTTATAGAACCGGTGATATCGGTAAGGTGGATCCAGATGGACGAGTGACTATCTATGGAAGGGCCTCCGATATGATCAACTCGGGAGGGGAAAAACTCTTTCCTTCTCCCATCGAAGACTCTATCAAAAGACACCCATCGGTAAAGGAGGTAGTTGTCTTTGGCCAACCCGATGAGAGGTGGGGGGAGGTAGTTGCTGCAGCTCTAGTGATAAAGGACAACTCGCCTGAACCGTCAAAAGATGAGCTTCGTAAGTTGGTCACAGACGAGATTGCGCCTTGGGCATATCCTAAGGAGATCTACATCGTCGACGAGATTCCAAAGACGTCGCTAGGGAAAGTTCAAAGGACGCTTCTACGCCAGAGGCTACTGACTCCCAAGTAATATGCTCAAAAATAAAGACATGGCGCACTAACTTTTGACGTTTCCTTGATCGATGTACTAAGGAGCCTCAGCAACGTACCTTTTGGGAGAGAGGTGACTGCATGTACCTCCAGTCCTTTTACAGTGAACTTTACGACGTCAACACTATCGACGCACAGCACATGACCCAGTAAGTA
>JAKBGL010000192.1 GCA_021833085.1 Actinomycetes bacterium
AACCCCCAAGGCTCGGCAAGTGCAGCAGGGCGAGCAGTCCCTCTCGCATTTTTATTTGCTGCCGTCGGAGTTATGTTTGTCGCGTATGTGTTTGTGCGGCTAACTCAATACTTCAATCACTCAGGATCGGTGTTTGGATTCGTAGGCGCTACCATCGGGCCAAAAGCTGGAGTAATCGCTGGTTGGTCACTCATGGGAACCTACATCTCGTATGCGTTAGTGACATCGATCGCCTCTTCGATCTTTGCAACTTCACTTCTTCAAAGCCTTGGTGTGCTAACTAATCCCCCCTCTTGGACTCCCTTTGTCATTCAAGCGATAGAGCTCACATTGGTGTTTATCTTGGCAGTAAGGCCCGCAAAAAATGGAACTCACTTTCTACTTACGGTAGAGGGACTCACAGTTCTTATGATTATCGGAATTTCAATTATAATTCTCATCAAGCTAATCATTGGGCACGGTCCGCAAGGTCAACACTTTACTTTATCGGTGTTCACTCCAGCAAAGGGAGTGACCTCATCTGACCTGTTTCTTGGCGTAGTCTTCGGGTTCTTATCCTTCGCAGGTTTTGAAGCTTCAGCGACTCTAGGCGAAGAAGCGAAACAGCCCAAGCGTGACATACCTAGAGCTATCCTTTGGACTGCCGTGTTTGGGGGTCTATACTTCGTCTTCGTCACTGCTGTGGAGGTAATGGGTTTCGGGACCTCAACGAAAGATATCAACAACTTCATCAATACCGGTTCTCTCTTGGGAACTTTGGGAGGAACTTACATCACTCCTTGGATTGGGAACTTAATCACTGTGGGAACGATAGTATCCGCGTTTGGTTGTGCACTTGCCTCCACAGTTGGTGCCTCAAGGCTGCTGTTTGCAATTAATAGAGACAGTGCTGAGTTCAAGCCGCTTTTATCTATCTCCGATCGTTACGACACACCAACGGTCGCAACCGCCACGATTGTAGGTACTACCGTTGTAGTTACGTGGTTCGTAGCCTCCATGCTAGGTGCCACGGCCTTCGATGAGTTCAACTGGTTCGGGACTATCGGCACCTTGATTCTCTTAGTGGTTTACCTCTTGGCCACAGCAGGAGCCTTCCATCTACTCTTCATCTCAAAGAAGCTGGCAGTTCCTAGATACGAAGCAGTCATGCCTTCAATGGCAATCGTAATGTTGGGGTATACGATACTAAGAAATCTATATCCATATCCAACAGGAGCGCTCGCCTGGGTACCGGTGGTTGCTGGAGGATGGATAGTCGTAGCTGTGGTAGCGGTACTCCTACGGCCGAAACTGGCGAAGAATGCCGGAGTCCGACTCACTCAAGCTGAGGGACTTATTCCTCAGGACACTCCGTATAGTATCGATCACGGGCACGAAGCTCTAACTGAGAGTTAAAGTAATAAAGCAAATAACCTAACCTATGAGCTGTATAGCGCAAGTACGACTTACAACTCTTTTTAGATCTCCTTAGAAATGGATACTGAGATGAAAACAATCGCCCTCGTCTTCGGGAAGGTGTCAACAGAACGTTACGGAGTACACCAAGGATACGTGGACTCCCTCATAGCCGTCGGCGCAGTCTCGCTACCAGTGTGTTCAATGACCGCTCTTACGTATATGCAGCTCGGTGATCTCGATCTGATTGACCAGTACTCTTCGGAGGTTTCAAAGAATCATGACGCTCTGCTGCTCTCTGGAGGAGCCGACGTAAACCCTGCTCGCTATAACGAAGAGACATCAAATAAGACTACTGGAATAGAAGACAGTCGGGACTTATTAGAGATCTCCATGATTCGAGCCTTCATGAACGAAGGTAAGAAGATCTTGGCTGTATGTCGAGGAGTCCAGATCCTAAACGTTGCCCTAGGGGGCACACTCATACAGGACCTCAAGACCGAAGGTTACCAAGAGCATATGGTAGTCGAACAGGAGTACGGTTTCGCACACGAGATCGAGTTCGAACCCAACTCAAAGTGTTCCGCAATAAGCCAAGGTGCAACGTCTGTTAACTCGCTTCATCATCAAGCCATTAAGCAGATAGCACCATCTCTGAAGGCTACCGCTTACTCCCCTGACGGGGTAGTTGAGGCTGTAGAATCTGACCAGATACTTGGGGTACAGTGGCACCCAGAGAGAATGATATCGGCGGATAAACGTCAACTATCTTATTTCTCGTGGCTAGTCGAATAATGGGTATCTCGACAACTCTTTAGCTCTAAGGTAGCCTAAGTTTAGTCGTTCATATACAACACCATCTGGGGTTTTTCTATTATGTGGTCCTTTGACATTGGAGTTACAGAAGAACCAACAGCGAAGAATTCGATTGTATGAGATCCCCAACCGTGAGAGCCTTCAAAGAGGTTGACGCCTACGATTCCTTCAGCGCCTACTTGTTTTGCTTCCTCTCCCATTCGAGCCATCGCCAGCTCTCGAGCATCGTAAAGGGCCTGTGTATAGTTGGTCATCTCAACGTTTTTCATAGCTGTACCCAGACCTTGCCTAAGACTTTGATGCGCTACGTGATAGACACAGTTCCCCATTACTAGACTAAGGGGCCGATAACCAGCTTGCACAAGGGTCCAAAAGTCCTGTCCGGAGAGATCTGAGGTAAACGGACGTCCGTCAGGTGCTCTATGCAAGACGCCATCTCTATGCCTGATCGCAGTCCCGATTGCGATGAACTCCGCGAGGTCCGCACCCCACTCGTACCTCCCCACCTCAAGTCTCACTCCGATAACACCATCTGCACCAAGCTGATCCGCTTCCTCCTCCATACGAGTCATCGCAAGTTCTCGAGCATGGTACATAGCCTGTGTAAGCACGGTCAACTCCTGGCTCTGTTGCCATCTTGCAAATTGAAAGCCTATGTGATAGATCGAACTTCCAACTACGAGCCCCAGAGGTTCAAATCCAGCCTCTTTTACAAGGAGAAATTCATTTACAGAAAGATCTGAGGTAAACAGTCCTGCACGATTTTGCGCCAAACGCTTTCCAGCATCCTTCGGCAAGCCTTCGATAGAGGTTGGATCATAAGACAAGGTAAACGCTCCC
>JAKBGL010000193.1 GCA_021833085.1 Actinomycetes bacterium
GTGTTGGAACTTGGCAGTTTGGATCAAAAGAGTGGGGTTATGGCAGCGTCTTCGCTAAAACGACCGCAAAGGACATCCTACGTAGGGCCGTAGAACTTCAAGTGAATTTAGTGGATACGGCTGAACTCTACGGCTTTGGGGCTTCAGAGCGTATCGTTGGAGAGGCACTTGAGGCCGACAGACCCAAAGTCTTTATAGCTACGAAGTTCTTTCCCGTGGTCCCAGTTCCGCCGCTGCTAGTTGAACGAGCCTACCACAGCGCTAAACGTCTTCGAACTAACGTTATAGATCTATATCAACTCCATTTTCCAAATCCAGCCTTTCCTCTTGAACTGCAGGTAGGAGGTCTAAGACGGCTCCTAGACAGAGGCACAGTTCGCTATGGAGGCGTATCAAATTTTTCACTTAGCTACTGGCAAAAGGCCGAGACAGTACTTCGCCGACCGATTCTTTCTAATCAAGTGCATCTCTCGTTGATCTCGCAAGGCCCTCTACGTGAGATGCATCCTTGGGCCGTGGCGAACGATCGAGTTATTATCGCCTACTCTCCGTTAGAACAAGGTCTTCTAGGTGGACGGTATGGGTTGAACAATAAACCAAGTGGGTTTAGACGCTATACGCCACACTTTTCCAATGAGTATTTAATTAAAGCTAAACCTTTGCTCGCAAGACTCTCCGAGATTGCGACGTCCTACGAGGCTACATCAGCGCAAGTGGCGCTAGCGTGGCTAATAAAGCTACCAAATGTGGTAGTTATACCCGGAGCATCAACTGTCCCGCAACTAGAAGCAAACGTCCAGGCATTAGAGATTGAATTGACTGATGAACAGTTTGAGGAGTTGAAGCAACTGGGCCAAGACCTCTCTACTTAGCAGGATAACTGCAGCGTGAGACACGGTTGTGTGCAACTTGTGTTGCATCATGTATTTTTGTTGAGTAGTCTTCGAGGTGTTAGTGACTAATAAGCAAATATCCGAAGAGATTATTAGTGGCTCGAAGTAGTGTTAAGCGTTGATGAGGAGGTGAGGTCGTCGTCTAACGAGTTCGATGTTGTCGTGGTTGGCGGAGGCCCTGGGGGTTACGCAGCGGCTTTGTACGGAGCCTCTGCAGGGCTAGATGTATGTGTCATTGAGAAGGAGAAAGTAGGAGGCACCTGTTTACATCGCGGTTGTGTTCCGGCTAAGGAGTATCTAGAGACGGCGGCGGTATACCGAACGGTCTTAGACTCTAAGGAGTTTGGTATCTCGACGTCGGTTTCAGAGGTTGACTTTTCGATTGCACAAAGTCGAAAGCAGAAGGTAGTTGACCAGCTTTGGAGGGGCCTTAGCGGCCTGATGAAAGGTCGAGGAGTAACTGTAATCGAGTCGACCGGTCGTTATGAGGGAGATGGAACAGTATCGCTTTCTGATGGGAGCACTGTTCATGGCGATAGTGTTGTTCTAGCATCGGGTTCGGTTCCTCGAACTTTCCCAGGATTCGAAGTTGACGGTCGCTACGTTATGACCTCGGATGAGTTTTTATCACTTAGTGAACTTCCGAGTTCTGTCGCGATTATCGGAGGCGGAGCTATCGGTTGTGAGTTTGCTTCCATGCTTAGCGATATGGGTGTTGAGGTAACAATCGTTGAGGCTCTTCCCAACATCCTTGCTGGATGTGATCGTGACATAGCGGATGTTGTCCTTAGGTCTTTTAAAAAACGAGGAATAGTTGTATATACGGGTAGTGCGGTCAAGTCTCACGAATCTAATGGAGATCTAGCCAAACTGAAGTTTGGTGATAATCAAGAAATCAACGTGCATGCCATTATCGTCTCGATAGGCAGAAGGCCGTGCACTGAGTCCCTTCTTGGCCCTAATTCGAAGGTGCAATTAGATGCGCGAGGATATGTGATAGTCGATGAGTATATGCGAACCAGCGAGCAGGGCGTTTTCGCAATTGGAGACATCGTCAATACTGCTCAACTTGCTCATGTAGGTTTCGCCGAAGCTATTGTGGCAATCAAGACCATTCTTGGAGAAAAGACTGTTCCGATTGAGTATTCGAAGGTTCCATGGTGCATCTATACCCATCCAGAGGTGGCCTTTGCCGGGTTAACTGAGATACAAGCCCAAGAGGCTGGTTTGGATATTGTTGTTAAGAAGGATCCATTTGGTGGTAACTCAAGGGCCAGAATTATCGGTGAGACCGAGGGGATGGTAAAAGTTATTGCAGAACGACTTGCATCTGGTGAAGCGGGTCGGATCTTAGGAGTTCACATGGTCGGTCCCTGGGTAACAGAGCAGTTAGGTCAAGGTTACCTTGCAGTCAATTGGGAAGCAACGCCCGAAGAGGTTGGACAATTTATACAACCACACCCGACTTTGTCGGAGTCATTTGGAGAAACAGTATTAGCACTTACCGGGAGGGGATTACACGTTGGCTGAGATTAAGATGCCTCAATTAGGTGAATCAGTAACTGAAGGAACCATTACAAAATGGTTGAAAAAGGTCGGAGAGGTCGTAGACAAAGATGAACCTCTCTTCGAGGTGTCGACAGATAAGGTTGACTCCGAAGTACCATCGACTGAGACTGGCGTCGTGACGCAAATTTTGGTAGAAGAGGGTGATACGGTTGAAGTTGGCACAGTTCTTGCGGTTTTAGGTGGTGAGAGCATGCCTCAAGAGTCCGCGCCTGTCGTCTCGACACCACCAGCACCTGAGCCCGCGCCTGTCGTCTCGACACCACCAGCACCTGAGCCCGCGCCTGTCGTCTCGACACCACCAGCACCTGAGCCCGCGCCTGTCGTCTCGACACCACCAGCACCTGAGCCCGGTCGCGAAGCGGCATCGTTGCTTTCTCCTGTCGTTAGGAAATTGATAAGAGAAAACGGAATAGGTGTATCAGAAATTACTGGTACTGGTGCTGGGGGACGAATTACTCGGGCTGACGTGCTTGGATATTTGGATCGGCGCTCCGTTCAAGGATATCGAACGCCTGTCGTCTCGACACCACCAGCACCTGAGCCCGCGCCTGTCGTCTCGACACCACCAGCACCT
>JAKBGL010000194.1 GCA_021833085.1 Actinomycetes bacterium
CTCCGTCTCGATTGGAAGAAATTATCACACTGTGCACCTATGTTTTGTCAAAACCCAGCAAAATCTGACATTTTATCCAAAATGTCACTCAGTGTTCTTTCATTGTGATAATTGTGGGTATGGCTGTTGCCCGCTACGCAATCTAATCACCACCACGAAATATGGTAGGACTAGAGCTGTAAGTCCTTACGATTGGGAGGAGAAATAGTAGAGGGAGCCGTCAGACCCCCTCTACTTGAATACTGCACTATGTGCCCTATGGCTCCACGAATGAGGGAACCTGAGTTCCGTCAATGATAATGACGTCCTTGGAGCTCTCCTCAAGGGATAGCCCTTTAGTTTCAGGTACGAGGATGAGAGTAAGGATGGCCGCTAGGGTCGCAATGGCTGCGAGAAAATAGATTGCAAACGACTCTCCGTAGGCCTTAAACAGAGCCGGAAATACAAAGGCTGCGATAGTGGCACCGATTCGTCCTCCAGCTACCGTGAGACCCTGTACAAACCCCCTGGCTTTTGTAGGGGTAAGCTCCACGCCAAGTAACCCCGAAGCACTAACCGAACCTGGCCCACCTTGTGAGAACAGGTTTTGCATCCCATATAGCAGCAACCCAAGGGCAGGTACCATAGCCGTAGTCGAGTGGGAGTAAAGACCGAACGCCAATAGGGCACCCGCCATTCCTAGAAATCCAACGATCTGTACCGGACGCCGACCGATGCGATCAAGTACCGAAAGGCCAATGAGAGCGCCTGGAACGGTAAATAGGAAGGTGTTGAGAAGGCTGAAACTAACGGCGCTTAATCCTATCCCTTTGGCAATTAAAGATGGTCCAAATAAAATTCCTGAGTAAGCCACGATGTCGAATAGGAACCAAAGCACAATGGGGGCGAAGAACCGTTTCCAGTCGCGACGTATGTAGTAGGAGATGTAGTTGTCGTCCTTTATGGTGCGTTCTGTAGTTGTAGCTTCGTCGACGCTGTCAATCTCAGAGATGATCTTCGTAGCTGATCTACTGTCTCCTGCAATTCGAGCTAGATACCTTGTCGTCTCGGGCATTTTCCGTCTTAGGTAGATAACCGAGGCCGGGAAGAGTGCACTAACCCCGAGCACAACGCGCCAGACAAGGTTGGGACTTGCCCCCATGGTGGTAAGAGAAAGGTCCAAAAGCGCAGATACGGAAGCTCCTATTACCCATGTCACGCCAAATCCTAGTGCCATTGATTTTCCACGGTCTTTAGCGTTGGCATGCTCTCCCATGATCATCGGCGATAGGGTATAGTCTGCGCCTACGCCGAGCCCCAAGATGAATCGCACGACGATAAGGGTCATGACATTTGGAACAAACGCTTGTGCAAGACCGGCTACCGCCATTAACGATACATCGATACCGTAGTAGCGTTTTCTACCTTTGTTGGCTAGCTGCCCAAAGACTAGAGCTCCGATCGCGGCGCCAGCGAGAGCAGATCCGGCTAATAGTGAAGACTCAACGGTGTCTAGCTTCTTGATACCAAAGCTAGTCAGTATCAACGGAAGTACGACACTTATCGATGAGAGGTCGTACCCGTCGGAAAATACTCCCATCCCAGTGATAAGGATAGACCGTAGGTGAAACCGGGAAAACTTTGCATTGTCTTGAGGTGTAAATAGCGTTGCCAAAACGTTACTCCTTGTGTAGTCCTTATTTGGGAGCCTAGGAAATGGCTTTAAATTACGTTGAAACACGCTTCAACGTTTTGAGTAACTCAAGGTGAATGTTTCGAACGAAAGTGTCACGCAAAGTTACGTTGATGAGGCACTCTCCCCGGCGACTTTGCACGGGATAAACTTTACGGAGCATTGCCGTGGTTGTACGATTACTTTTTAGATATGAACGTGAGCAAAAGAGCTGAAATTGGTCCGATATCTTGGCCAGAAGTACTTGCAAAGCTCTCTAGTCGAGTCGACCTTACTGCGGACGAGTCTGCCTGGGCGATGGAAGATATGTTGGCAGGCCGAACCTCACAGATAACGATGGCAGGATTCCTCATGGCACTTAGAGCCAAGGGCGAGACCGCGACTGAGATGAGTAACTTTGCTGAGGTGATGTCGACGTTCAAGCGTAGAGTCTCACTTGCAGAAGCAGCAGTAGATACGTGCGGTACCGGCGGTGACCGTCAAAATACGATTAATGTATCGACGGGATCCGCTTTGGTGGTCGCCGGAGCTGGTGGGAAGGTATGCAAGCATGGTGGAAGGGCCGCGTCTTCAAAAAGTGGCTCCGCGGACGTTCTCGAGGCACTAGGTGTGAACATAGATATAACTCCTGAACAGGTTCGTCGTTGTGTTGAGGAAGCAGGAATTGGATTCTGCTTTGCGCCAAGTTATCACCCTGCGATGGCTCATGTGGCTCCGGTGAGGAGGGAGCTGAAGGTTCCTACTGCATTCAACTTCTTGGGCCCCCTCGTCAACCCAGCCGATACCCCATACCAACTAGTTGGAGTCTCCGATTTAAAGATGGTAGATGTGGTAGCAAGCGTGCTGCAGCACCTAGGAGCGCATGGATCTCTTATTGTCTACGGCGCAGATGGGCTCGATGAGGTATCTCTTACGTCAAAGACGTTAGTGACAGAGATAACAAAAGAGGATGACAGCTCCTATAGTCGTGTCACGCGCTATGAGCTAGATCCGACGGAGTACGGATTTCGGCTGTGTTCTATCGACGATCTTACCGGGTCAACCCCCAAAGAGAACGCCGACGAACTTGTTCAAATTTTGGAGGGTTCGTTAAAGGGCCCAAAGCTTGATATCTTGCTTCTCAATGCTGGGGCAGCTCTGTACGTCTCTAAGGTGACCGATTCTATTCAAGACGGCGTAGAACTGGCTCGAGACTCTGTAAGGCAAGGGGGGGCGTTAACTGCTCTTGAACGACTGATAACTGTTTCAAATATAGACTCTGTAGAGCGATAGGGAAAAGTGACGTCGCTTAAGTGTCGTTGTTACCAAAATGGGGTGTGAGTCGCAATGTCTCTGGCTTTAGCCATAGGGAT
>JAKBGL010000195.1 GCA_021833085.1 Actinomycetes bacterium
GTTGCGAGGTAGAGATTTTGGCGTCGCTATTACAAGAAAGTTTGACTCGTAGCTTTGATCCATAGCCTCGATGAGCATAGACGCTTCGGCTTCGGCTATTTTTGCAAAACGCAAGATCAGCAAGACGCCTGATGCAAACATCGGGAGTTGAGAGAGGCCCGAAAGCGCTTCACTTAAAGTGCTTTCATTTGGATCCAGGTCCCGTATCTCTATATCAGTTTCTTGTTCCTCTATCGCATCTGAGACCCTCTTAGTTAGGTCCAACCGTTCTACGTCATCTTCACAGACCACTGCAGTAAAGCGTTTCATGATCACCTCAGTCAAGTTACGCTTGCTCACCAACTCTAAGGGAAAAGTTAGTTGGATCCATAACGGCCGATAGTGTATCTACCACTCTTTTGGTACCTTTTACATCATGAACTCTAAAGATTCGAGCACCTTGAACCATCGAGAGAGCTACGGCAGAGAGAGAAGCCTCTCGCCTCGCGGTTATATCAAGGTTCAAAGTCTCCCCTAAGAATCCCTTGTTAGATGCAGAGACTAACAGTGGATACCCGAGCTGGGCGAACTCTTTGGTTGCACCGAAAAGTGCCATTGATTGGGAGGTAGTTTTACCGAGATCGAAACCGACATCGACTACTATCGAGCGAGGATCAACGCCAGCTTGTTTCGCCATCTCAGCTCTTTGAATTAAGAACCTCGATACATCTGCGATCAGATCACCGTAGCGCGGATCTGGATCCTTCACCCGAGGTTTAAGCCTAATATGTGTAGCAACAACAGCGGCTTGCGCACTAGCCGCTACCTCTAGGTAGTTAGGGTCTCCAAAACCTGATATATCGTTGCCGATACATGCCCCTACTGACAAGCACTCCTTTAATACCTGCGTGCTCCAGGTATCTACTGAAAGGTAGACATCAAATCGTTCGTTGAGCGCTTCAACCGCTGGTACAACTCTTTCAAGCTCTTCCTCCTCGGTGACCTCCTCCCCAGGACCTGCTTTTACTCCACCAACATCTAAAATGTCGACACCATCTCCTACAAGACTCTCCGCCTTTTGCAAAAACGCATCGAAAGAGAAGTAGCTGCCTTTGTCGTAAAACGAGTCTGGGGTACGATTTAGCACACCCATCACTAAAGCTTTTGTCGTAAGGTCTATATTTTGACCTTTCAAACGTATCTCCAACGCAGCCCTAAAACAGCCTTGAAGTAAGAAGCCTGCGGTATCGCAGAACAGTCTCATCGTCAAGTGGGTAAGCGTTTAAGATGTCAACAAAGCGTTGACGAGCCTCTCCATCACTCTTTACCTTCTCTAGCAGTTCATTGAGTTCTGCGACTACGTCAAGAACGGGTTTTGCAAGCTCTGGCAGTCCAAGTCGAATCATGGACTTCACTCGCATAACTTCCGACGTCTCAGGATATCGGACGAGCAACGTCTCTGCTTCTTCGTCTCTTCCGGTAGTAAAGAGCAGCTCCGCCAGACGTGCTGCGGCCTTGTCCGAATCAGGATCCATCTCTAGAGCCTTTCGCAAGGACTCCTCATCACCTTGGCTCATAAGCTCATCCGCCTCTGTGACGACGGGAGCCAACTTGGAGACAAAGTCTCTGATCTGATGCTCTGGGAGAGCTCCGACAAATGTATCTACGACCTGACCGTCTTTTACCGCAAATACAGCGGGTATGGACTGGACTCTAAAGGCTTGCGAGATCCCGGGATTCTCATCGACGTTTACCTTGCAAAGAGCTACCTTACCGCGAGTATCTGCGACAACTTTCTCTATTATCGGTCCTAAAGTACGACAAGGTCCACACCAAGGGGCCCAGAGGTCAATCACCACTGGAACACTCTTAGACCTCTCTACAACTTCTTCTTCAAAAGTAGCGTCAGTGACATCAACAGCAACCATACATTCAAACTAGCTAAGATACGCAAGCTAACCTGTCAAAAACACCTATTATGGTCACATCCCCACTAAAACCGTTGATGCAATGCACCCACGCAAAGCCGATAGAGTTTGACCATGGATCAACTCTCCCTACCTCGCACACAAACCATAGAGACGTCGAACAATCTGGCAACACATGTTTTAGAGAAGGATCATCTTTCAAAGGAACCAAAGCTTCGGCCATCAACAACTGATACCCAGCTCAAGGCATACACGATTAGTTGAAACAACACTACTTACGGATAAAAAGTAACGGAGATATCGATGGACTTCGAAAAGATAGATAACTGGATTGCTAGGGTACAAGATAGATATCGTCCGCCTTACACCCATACCCTTATCACCGGAGGAAGGTCAAACCTCACCTTTGAGACCAAAGATAGCTCTGGAGCAAGATTCATCCTGCGACATCCACCACTTTCCCACGTACTTCCTACCGCTCACGACATGGTTAGAGAGTTCAAGATTATTACAGCGCTCAAAGACTCAGAGGTTCCTGTTCCAAAAGGTATCGCACTATGCACAGATTCCCAGATCTCTGAGAGACCCTTCTATCTTATGGAATACGTCAATGGCCGCATCTTAAAACACGACGATGACGTCAAAGAACTCTCTTTTAGTGAGCTTGGTGTTATCTCTGAGTCGATTGCCTCTACCTTAGTCAAGCTGCACCTATTAGACGTGGATTCGATAGGACTAGGGGATCTAGCGAAAAAGGATGGTTACCTGAACAGACAACTTAAAAGATGGAGTCAACAGTTCGAGGCCTCTGTAGGCGAGGTCGGACTCTCTTATCCAGTCGTCGAAGAGGCATACGCTAAACTTTCAAAAACTATTCCACCGCAACGCTACATGGGATTGGTTCATGGGGACTACCGACTTGACAACACCATAGTTGGGAAAGATCTCAAGGTAGCTGCCGTCTTGGACTGGGAGATATGCACCCTAGGGGACACCCTCGCTGATCTTGGCCTCCTCATGGTCTACTGGAGCGAAGCTGGAGATAACACCTCAGCTCTTACCTCGGTTACGAAAATCCCAGGTTTTTACAGATCG
>JAKBGL010000196.1 GCA_021833085.1 Actinomycetes bacterium
TACATACTCCGGTAGATATTCAGAGAAAGCTACGATATCCACTCTCTCACCTCGCAGTTCATTTGTAACCATGCGTACTCTTGTTCCGCGAGCACCGACACAAGACCCAACAGGATCGACGTTGGGATCGTTGGACCAAACCGACATCTTAGTCCTGTGACCTGGTTCCCTGGCGATAGCTTTAATCTCAACTACCCCTGACGAGATCTCCGGGACCTCAAGTTCAAAGAGCCTCTTTACCAGGCCCGGATGAGTTCTACTAACTACGATCTGAGGACCCTTGGCGGTCTTTCTTACCTCGACGATGTAAGCCTTAACCCTTGAACCGTGTTCATAGCGTTCATTTGGCGGCTGTTCCATCTGCGGAAGTAGAGCCTCCACCTTACCTAGGTCTAACAAGGTATACCTAGAGTCGCTCTGCTGGACTATACCGGTTATAACATCGCCTTCACGTCCCGCGTACTCGTCGTACTTTAGGTCTCTCTCTGCATCGCGTATCTTTTGAAACATTACCTGTTTGGCCGTTTGGGCTGCAATCCTACCAAAGTCCTCAGGCGTGTCTTCCCACTCTCTTACGACATTACCCTCGTCATCAAGCTCTTGTCCAAAGACTCTTATCTCTCCAGAGTCAGGATCTATCATAACGAAAGCCTCTTCAGCTGCTCCAGGCATACGCTTGTACGCTGCAACCAAGGCGTTAGCCAAAGATTCAAGCAGAGTATCGACCGCTAGACCCTTTTCACGCGCCACTAGCGCTAGAGCCTCCATAAAGTCCTGATTACTCTTCGCCATCTTCTTCAACCTCCTCGATCAAGTCCTTATCGTTAGAAACAGACTTAACACCTTGTAACTTAGAACCTTCCGGCCCCCACACAAACACTGTCTTTGCCTTTATGATATCGCCCAACTCTACCTGAATATTTTGGGACGTTCCCTCGTCTTCAAAGGTCACAATCGTACCTTCTACTTCAGCCACTTTAAAGCGACCCCGATTCGTACTCTCGTCGTACCCTCGCCACTTGAGATCCACTAAGGAGCCTTTGAATCTCCGAAAGTGGTCAAGGGTCTTTAGTGGTCGTTCCAAGCCTGGAGAGGAGACCTCAAGTTCGAATGCACCAGGAAAGATTGCACTAAGGTTCATCTCGTCAACGGCAGCAGAGATAAGTCTCGACGCCTCCTCCACCTTGTTTAAACTTTGACTATCGATGCCTTCGACCGTCACTCGAAGTGAAGACTTCGTCACGTCAAGCTCTAGAACTTGAAGATCAAGTTTTCTCAACGTATCGTTGAAGCTGCTACACAGCGCATCTATGCGTTGGGAGGTATTAGCGCCTTTGGACTTCCGGTTTAGGTGTGCATCAGACATAACGCCTCCTTTCTCAACCGATCACATCTATGCATTAGCTGCTAATAAAGAAAAACGCGGGCTTCGAGCCCACGCTTTCCAAAAATTACGGCAACCTAGCTAAAAGTACTTTAGCGGGTCACGCTCGAAGACTCTGTCACTTAGATCCTCTTAGCTGCTCCGTCATGAAAGAAACGACGTCTCCGACTTGCACCTTTGTGACAGAGTCGTCACGACGTAGCTTAACCTCAACAGAACCTTCTGCAAGGGACTTAGTTCCAACTATGATCTCATACGGCACGCCAATGAGCTCACAGTCCGCCAGAGAGACCCCAGCCGAAAGCCTCCGATCATCTATCAGAGTCTCGATGCCAACATCTAACAGTTGATCGTAGATACTCTGTGCCGTTCTTTCGACTTCTAGAGATCGACCAGCTCCCAGTGGAACTACCACTACCTCATAAGGAGCTACGGAGGTCGGCCAACAGAGTCCTCGCTCATCAGAGAAGTGCTCTGCTATCACAGCGATTAGTCGAGTAACGCCGATTCCATAACAACCCATGAAGTATGGATAGAGCTCTCCGTCTGAGCCGGTGAAACTCGCTTGTGATAAGAGGTTTGAGTAAGTAAGTCCAAGTTGAAAGGTATGTCCGATCTCCACTGCTCTAACCAGAGTCAATCGGCCTCCGCAGTTGGGGCACGAATCACCGTCTCTGACAGCAACTAAAGATCGAAACTCATCTACGATAAAGTCTCTATCAAGCACAGCGCCGCTTACGTGATAGCCGTCCTTATTGCCACCTGTTGCAAAGACTCTCTTTGCAGCCACCGAGAAGTCCGCAATAACTTTAACACCGTTGTCTTGAGCGCCCATAGGTCCAATAAAACCTTTATATAAAAAGGGGAACTCTTTGAACTCTTCGTCAGTCAGCATAGATAGGCCAGAAGGGACTCGAACCTCCCTGTCACCAGGCACTAACAGCATGAATAGAGAACCTGTCTCATCTTTTGCGACCAAGCATTTGAGCATATCTGCCTCAGTCAACGGCACGCCAAGAGCCGAAATCGCCCTCACAGCAACCTCCACTCCAGGTGCCTCTGGAGTATAGTGAAAGGTAATCTCAGGGAGACCCTTGAAATCTCTCGCCTCAGATGCGATCGCAACCTGTCTCTTTGCCGCCTCGATATTGGCCCTATAGTCGCAACTAAGGCACTTCGCGTAGTGATCTTCACCGATATCTGCCGGCGACATGAACTCATGGTTGACGTCCCCACCTATGGCACCAGAGTCGGCCTCGACCGGCTCAAAGGGAACTCCAATACGAGAAAAGATCCGATTATAGGCTTCGTAGATCTTTTTGTATGAGGCTCTCATACCCTCTTGATCCACGTCAAAGGAGTATCCGTCAGCCATGATGAACTCTCTGGTTCTCATCAGGCCAAATCGAGATCTGGGTTCGTCTCGAAACTTTGTTTGAATCTGATACACCGTTGCAGGAAGGTCTCTGTAGGAGCTAAGATCTTGCTTTACTGCTTCTATAACCGCTTCTTCATGGGTTGGTCCGAGCACAAAGGAGCCTCCTTTTGTCTCGACATGCATCAAAACATCGACCATCTTTGCAGCCCTACCC
>JAKBGL010000197.1 GCA_021833085.1 Actinomycetes bacterium
GATGGGAGACCTTAGAACTCGGTTACTTTATGAGTCTCTTATGATCGTTCCTTATGTGATCGCAGTCTTTATGGCCCTTACGTATCCCTTAGTGCTAGTTACCTTTGCTACTGCAGTGCCGACGTACGGACTAATAAAAGTGGTTAGAACAAAGAAGGTTGGCCGGGACCTAATCCCTGTACTAGTTGGGACCTCGAAGATGGTGCTCTATAACTCGCTACTTCTATCACTTGGAGTAATTCTATCAAAAGTGCTGTTCAGCTCGTAACTTCTGTGGAGTCGAAGAAATGACTTAGCGTCGATCGAAGGGTACTTTCTACATGTCGTGGCTTTGTTGAGAGAACATCATGAGATACTCCATCTACGACGACTCGACTGATAAGCGAAGGATTTGCTCTCTGTGCAATGGTCGCGAGCTCTTGGTACTTGACGTCTTTGGATCCAACTATGAACGTTGTCGGGAAAGAGATGCTTTCCAGATAGGAAGAGACGTCAGGTTGAATAGAGGTTGAGTACTCAATAAGTGCACTCCCTACGCCAAGGGCTGAGGCATGGCCGCGTAACCGGAGTTCATTCTCGTTTATCTCCCGCCCCTCGAAGATGCTTTGGTTGTTCCATTGTAGGAGGAACTCCCTGTAGCTCTTAGAGTCCATCTGAAGGAGTGAATGTCCAAGGGAGACGTCCTTTGCGAAACGCTCTTTGCGTGCAGAGTCGCTTTGCAGACCGATATGACCGCTTATAAGGGTAAGAGAGGAGATGTCGTGTAGTATTCCTTGGTTGTAGAGGGACCAAAGCGCAAGTCGAGCCCCCATGGAGTACGCAATGACATGGGAACCTCGCAAAAACGCGGCTAGCTCTTTTAAGTATCTGTCCCGTAGAGGGGCTAGCTGAGAGTATTGATCGTGACCGGGAAGAAATAACAGGTCGGACCTTATGGGAAAGTCCTCCATTAGATTCGTAGCCAGGTTCAACCACATCTGGGGTTGTTGTGTAAATCCATGTAGGAATACACAACGGCTAGCAGGGGTTTGTCTAAATCTAACTACCTCTAAGTACTTTATGTGAGAGAAGGAGTTTGAACTAACTATGTCGAAAGCCGCCAAGGAGCCCCCCTTATCTCTCACCGGTGTCAATATGGCCTTTGCCTCTACGATAGTAAGGACGCTAGTCTCCCTTGGTGTAAGCGACGCAGTGATCTCTCCAGGATCGCGCTCAACTCCGATCGCTGTGGCACTCGCTAGGGAGTCGAAGGTTCGTCTCTATGTAAAGCTAGATGAACGTTCAGCTGGGTTTTTTGCATTGGGGCTCTCCAAGATCTCGAACAGACCGACACTACTTCTCACCACCTCAGGGACTGCGGCGACCGAACTTAGACCTAGCGTGACGGAGGCGTTTCACTCAAAGGTCCCGCTGATAGTTGCTACCTCAGATCGTCCACCGGAGCTCATTGGAGTTGGAGCAGCTCAAACTATCTCTCAGATCTCCCTATTCGATGATGTGATCAATGAAAAGATACTTTTTTCCGTTCCAAAAGTCGTAGATCTGGGTGTTTGGGTATCGCTTGCGAGCCAAGCCTATGCGAAAGCGACAGATGAGTACGTAGGCATGGCGCCAGTGCATATTAATCTGCCTTTCGACGAGCCGCTCTACGACCAGTCGGAGGGAGAGGAAGAGATCGTCTCTTTAGCGTTAGAGAACGTACCGATCTCAATGACTCATAAGGCTAAAGGTGTCTGTCGTTTTGAAGAGGTGGAGAGGTACTTGAATCCAGCTCTTCGAGGTGTCATCGTAGCTGGTGGCAGGGGAGGGGTGACAGGGGAGACGCTGGGCCGCTTTGCAGATCGATTGAAGTGGCCCGTAGTTGTTGATCATCGCTTTGGAGCTCGGTCTAAAAAGGACACCTTTATCCGTGGAGCCGATCTAATTCTTCGGTCGGAAAAATTCAAAGTCTCAGCTACTCCAGATGTAGTAGTTAGAGTCGGGGAACCCCATCTATCAAAGGTTCTAAGTGAGTACCTTGTGGGTGCATCCCGTAGCCACGGAGGCACAGCCGTTACTATACAGCTAGGTCCATCGGGTAGCAGAGTGGATCCAAATCGGAGCTCAGACCTCCTTCTAGACGGCGACTTGGAAAGTACTGTTGATGCGTGGTCGAAACGCATTATGGATGCCAGTGGTTCTGGAACTGGCTGGCTAGATAGTTGGGTCCGAGCGGAACATGCCGTTCAAAGCGCCTTGGACTTAGACATGGAGGCGTCGGCGTTGAGCGAACCGTATCTAGCTAGGTCACTCGTTCGACAACTTTCTTCAAAGGATATGTTGTTTGTTTCGTCCTCTATGCCGATACGAGACGTTGAGTTCTTTGGCGATATGAGCCACGACAGTGTCACAGTGGTGGCAAATCGGGGTGTAAACGGAATTGACGGCGTGATCTCGACGTTTCTTGGAGCCTCAGAAAGCTGGAAAGAACATGGCCCAGGAGGTGTGTCTACTCTACTTATCGGTGATTTGGCCCTTTTGTATGACGTGACTGCGCTCATCTATCGAAGATGCGAGAGTGGCGTTATCTTCGTTACGGATAATCAAGGTGGCGCGATCTTTTCGTTTCTATCTCAGCACGATCGCCTAGATTCGGATGAGTTCGAACGACTCTTTGGAACCCCGCAACAGGTCCAGGTCGAGGATGTTCTAAAGGCTATGAAGGCTAAAGTATACCAGATCGACAAGGTGAAAGACGTTGCCAGAGTGCTAGAGCTGGCTAGATCTGAACCAGATGAGATTTCGGTTGTTATCTTTAGAAGCGAGAGAGAGCAAAATCTCAAAGAACACGAGAGACTTTACCGTCTTTGTATATCTGTTGTAGAAGAGACGATGAACTAACGGTCATCTTGGGCGAGAGCGTGCGCCCTAAATGATAACTTAGAGATATATGGCAAACGATGTTATGGGTAGGAGAAAGTAGGGCTGCACTCCTAG
>JAKBGL010000198.1 GCA_021833085.1 Actinomycetes bacterium
GTCGGAGATCATCCGAGTCATGATGCGACCGGACATCTCGGACTCATAGTAGTCCATTCCAAGAGCAAGGAGTTTACCAAAGATATGGGAACGCAGATAAAAGAGAAACCGTTCAGCAGCGATACCCGTGATCATCTGTTCTAAAATTACGACAAAAAGATCTATAAAACTAATACCACCAAGAACTAACGCCATAGAGATCACAAGGTGAGTGTTGTTTTGAGATACTCCATTGTCCACCCCGTCTCTTAAAAGCAGGGGACCAGCCAGCGAGAGAGCGGCATCTAGTGCAACGAATACTGCGCCAAAGAGAAGCCCGATACGAATACTTTTAAACAACGCTTTAAATGAGAACACCACCTTCGTTGGTTTGAGGTCGATCTCTTTGTTGAAAAGGTCAGGCGGTTCTAACGACTCCTCAAGGTCGCCATTTAATGATGCGTTGGAGGGCGTGGCTGATGGTTCACTCACTCTCTCTTGGAGAAGGTCGTCACTACCTTGGATTAGTTGACGGAAGAGACTGCTAGTTTCCGATAGCTCTTTGTAGGTACCTTCAGCAACGATGTTACCTTTGTCTAGAAGTACTATTCGACTTGCAAGCGCTAGAGTAGAGCGGCGATGGGCTATGAGTATCAACGTATTCATCTTTGAGTAGGCGAGTAGTGCCTCGTGTATATCCGCTTCGGTCTGCGGGTCTATCGACGAGGTAGCGTCGTCGAGAATGAGGAGCGGCGGCCTTCTTATAAGCGCTCTAGCAAGAGCGATACGCTGGCGTTGACCGCCCGATAGCTTGACGCCTCTTTCACCTACTACGGTGTCCAATCCTTGAGGAAGCCTGTCTATGAAAGTATGAGCCTGAGCCGCTCTTGTCGCCCAGAGTATCTCTTTCTCCGATGCATTGGGTACTCCAAAGGTGATATTGGCTCGGATTGTATCTGAGAACAGGAAACTTTCCTCAAAGACGACACCGATCTTTGCTCTAAGCTCCTTGAGCGATAGATCTCGGATATCGTAACCGCCGAGCCTTACCGAACCCTCTTGAACGTCATAGAACCTTGGTATCAACAGTGCGACGGAGGATTTCCCACTCCCAGATGCTCCAACGAGTGCGACTGTCTCCCCAGCATGAACTGTTAGATCGAGGTTATCAAGTACGTTGTCTCCTGGCTGATATGCAAATCTCACATTTTTGAACTCGATGTCTAGGGGTTGATTCCCTAGTTCCTGGGGGCTCTTTGGCTCAACGATCATTGGATTTATCTCAAGAAGATCGAACACTCTGTTGATACCGGCTTGGGCTTGTTGCGCGATTGCAGTCAGCGAAGAGAGCTGTCGAATAGGAGCATCAAGTTCGATGATGTAGGTGGTAAAGAGGAGAAATGAGCCTAGGGAGAGTTGTTTATGTATGGCGGCTATGCCCCCTAGCCCGATAATGATGGCCTGAGTCAGTAACGGGACTAACTGAAGTATCGACTGCAACTTTGCTTGGCGCCAAAACGTAGTTACTCGTGCCTTGTACAAAGTGCGTGCCGTTCTTTGAAGTTTTCGAAGTTGAGTCTCTTCAAAGGCGCCGCCTTTTACGACTCCGATACCACGAACGGTCTCTTCTACGACCTCATTCACGCGTCCTTTGTACTCTTGAGCCACTTCAGACGCCGGCACAATTGTTCTACGCAGGTGGATTGATGCGATCGTAATTGCAACTAGCGAGACTGTCTCTACCAAGGCAAGTGGCCAGTATACGACTGCCATTACGACAATTGACAAGACGGCAAGGAGCAAATTTCCAAAAAATCGCGGTAAGAAAGCCAGAAGTCCCTGAATTAGCGATACGTCGGCGTTTGCCTGGGACACTAGCTGACCGGTTCTCAACCTGTCATGAACTGCAAAGTCAAGTCTCTGGAGGTGGTCAAAGATCATCGTACGTAAAAAGTGTTGAGCCCCTAGCGACAGCCGCCCACCGAAGTATCTTCTAAGCGCTGAAAGGGCAAAGGATGCGATGGCTAAGGCGATGAGGGCGTAGATATAGATGAGCGGATTGTGCGAGGTGTGTGAGGTTATGGCATCGATATAGCTTCGTTCAAATATAGGTACAAATAGTGCAGCAAGGGTACCAAGTACCGAAGTACTCAGCGCGATGGAAAGGTCTCGGGGTCTTGACCTCAAGAGCGAGCCTAGTCGAGCTATCCAGTGACTTTCTTTAGTGTGTTCTTTACCATCAGACACGTTAATTCGTTGTTGTGTGACTATCTCTTCGTCTCCTAGCGCAACTGCCGTGTATTGAGAGACTGGTAGCTCCAGCCACTCAGTTTACAAAAGACCATTACCGGTACCGTTACTTTGAATCTATGACTATCAATACCTCAGGTCTGTGCTGTTACTTGCAGTGGTAGGAGGTAACTCCGCTCTACGTCTCTACTATAGTACAAATGTTCTAGAGTAGAGACTCGAAGGAGCTATCGACGTTCACCTACACACTGCATAGGAGCTCCTACCGAACATTTTTGTACATCCTAATACTTAGTGATATCTGAGGTAGTCGGGGACTGTCTGCCTACTTATTCCCTGGGGTATAGTCACGCACAAGCGGTAAGAGAAAAGAGAAATACGAATACTTCCTATTGTCTTCGGTTTCGATAGCGCTAAATGCAATCTACGACCTCGTCCAATTCGGAATGCGGCTATCCAAACCAATCGGTAAGATAGTAGTTGCGTGTACGTCCTACGGTTAAATCAGCTATGGATTTGCTTTAAATGAGATGTCGCAGTTAGTTCCCGATGAACATCCGATCTCTGCCACTCTTGAAGCACTCCACGACGGGACGTGACACCAGTCGTTGGGTTCTTTCTCTGCTGTGGGCGTCAAGCTGCTTCTTCAGTGACGCAAATTCACCTGATCGTACCGACGAGTCTCTCATCGAAGGTTGCCTCGTAAGGGAGAGTTAGTCGCATGGCCGTTCCCCTCAC
>JAKBGL010000199.1 GCA_021833085.1 Actinomycetes bacterium
CTTGAGGTTGCAGTACTGTCGCAAGGGAACGGTCGACGAACATTTAGGCGGATCTCGCAGGAAGAACTAAAGGAGATTGTCACAGTTACAAAGGAGTAAAGAGCCATCGACGAAGACCCTAATTTCAATGGGCTAGAACGACGAATCTATGGTTTGGAGAACGAGTATGGAGTTACCTGTACTCTACGAGGTCAAAGACGACTTTCTCCAGACGAAGTCGCTCGTTATTTGTTTAGAAGAGTAGTCAGTTGGGGTAGGTCATCGAATGTTTTTCTTGAGAACGGTGCTCGTTTATATCTCGATGTAGGATCACACCCAGAGTACGCTACACCGGAGTGCGACTCTATCTCTGACCTCGTTGCTCACGATAAAGCAGGGGAGAGAGTTCTAGAGTCTCTCGTGGGATCAGCCGAGGCACGCATGAGGGAGGAAGGCATTCGCGGGTCCGTGTTTCTCTTCAAAAATAACACGGATTCAGCGGGTAACTCCTACGGATGTCACGAGAACTACTTAACGACTCGAGGAGAAGAGTTCTCTCACTTTGCTGAGGTGCTAATTCCGTTTCTGGTATCAAGACAGATCTACGCGGGGGCTGGAAAGGTGCTGTTGACTGCAAGAGGTCCAGTGTACTGTATCTCCCAAAGAGCAGAACATATCTGGGAGGGCGTGTCTTCCGCCACCACGAGATCACGCCCAATAATAAATACTAGAGATGAGCCACACGCTGACGCGGAGAAGTATCGGCGACTCCATGTAATCGTCGGTGACTCTAACATGTCTGAGTACGCGTCGTATCTGAAGGTGGGCGCTATGAGTATCATGTTGCGCATGCTTGAAGATCCATCGGTAGTATTAAGGGACTTTTCGTTGGAGAATCCTATTAGGGCTATTAGAGAGATCTCCCACGATATGACATGTACTCGTAGGGTTAGGCTTGCAAACGGTCGTGAGCTTACTGCATTAGAGATTCAAAGTGAGTATCTAGAAAGAGCCAAGAAGTACGCTGAGACTCAAGGACTTCCTCCGGAAGAAAAGAGAGCTCTGGACATGTGGGAGAACGCTCTCACTACCATCAGAAAAGACCCTTTAGGGCTCGATCGTCAGTGTGATTGGGTTATGAAGTACAAGCTTATCGAGGCTTACAGAGAGAGAAACTCTCTCACGTTGGCTCACCCGCAGGTTAGTTTGCTAGATCTTCAGTACCACGATGTCTCTACTACTAGAGGAGTGTTCTATAAGCTTCAAGATAAAGGAATGGCGGAGAGAATTGTAGATGATGAGAGAATAGAGAAAGCTGTAGTTGAACCACCGCAGACAACTCGGGCTAAGCTACGTGGAGAGTTCATACAAAGAGCAAAAGAAAAGCGTCGAGACTTTACAGTTGACTGGGTTCATCTCAAGCTCAACGATCAGGCTCAAAGGACGGTAATGCTTAAAGATCCTTTCAAGTATGAAGACGAACGCGTAGACAAACTAATCGAGAGCCTGTAGGAGGGACTTGGAACCGATCGATGAGAGTTCGAAGAAACGGAAGTCTAAATACCGAGTAGTTGTTGAATGGCTTTTGATCGCGATCGTTGCCTTTACGCTGGCGATGGTCGTTAGAGCGTTTGTTTTTCAGTCTTACTACATACCATCGGGTTCTATGTTGCCGACACTACAGATAGGCGATCGAATACTCGTTGACAAACTAAGTTATGATCTTCACGGTATCCATGAAGGAGATATCGTTGTGTTTCGTAAACCTGCGTCCGATACAGATAGTGCCGGAATCACGGATCTTGTCAAAAGGGTGATCGGGCTTCCAGGACAACGTATAGCGGCTATCGATGGGCAAGTTTATATAAACGGTAAGTTGCTAAGAGAACCTTTCTTGCCGAAGTCAGCCTTGACCTATAATCTACCGTCTCAGGTTGTTCCTAAGGGAGATGTATTCGTTATGGGTGATAATCGACTGAACTCTAAGGACTCACGGGTATTTGGTCCTATCTCCGAGAAACTCATAGTAGGGAAAGTGGTTTTGATATTTTGGCCGATGAGCCAATTCAAACTATATTTTTAACGTTTTGGTGGGAGGATAGATTTTCCAGCTCAGATATCTTGAATTTGTTTTTAAAGTTGGTTAACTGATCCATGTTCGTTGTCGATAACTAAGTATTGGAGTTGGTACTTGCGAAAGGAGTCGCTATGCCCATCATACGGGCAATGTGCCAAAACTGCGGTGACGTGGAGTTGGTGCCTAATAATCTTAAAATTCTTGTCTGTTCAAACAACGGAGAGTCGTCCTACACGTTTCACTGCCCTGGGTGTGATCTTATCGTTACGAAGGAGACGGATAAGAAAGTTGTTGAAATTTTGATATCAGCGGGAGTAAAGATGACGTTTTGGAGACTTCCAGCGGAGCTTGATGAGAGTCACTCGGGTCCACCAATTGAGGTAGATGATCTAATCAACTTCCACTTCGAGGTGTCATCCCCGATGTTTTTAGAGCGTCTGCGAAGCTACGCATCGAAAAAGCCGTATCTGGATTGATCAAATGATGCTACGCTAATCCACGCAACGAGGCTGATCCGTAAACTACAATAGTGTGTAGATAAAGTAGTAAAAAGTTGGTGGTCGGTAGAGATGAGTTTAGATCCTGCGAAGCTTCTAATAGTCGCAGCAGTCGCGTTGATAGTCCTTGGACCTGAGAAGTTGCCTGGGGTTCTTCGTCAGGCTGGAAAGTACTGGAGTACTTTCAAATCGATTAGAGATACGGTTCAAGGTGAGATGACTCAAGTTATGACGCAAGTGACCTCAGTGGGAGCCTCTGTCAGCGAGTCATTGGTAGATCCACTTTCGCAGATGAAGGGAACCTATGCTACTGTGAGAACGCAGGTCTCTGAGTCATTTCTTCCTCAAGGGTCAGGAGCTTCGATCCAAGACCCCGATGATGCAAGTGATGTCAGGGAAGGTTCTGGCTC
>JAKBGL010000200.1 GCA_021833085.1 Actinomycetes bacterium
GATGTGACTGTGGGGGCCTTTTCGTTTTAGAGACTGGGAGCTCAGTCTTTGAAGTTGATCGATCCGATTGGTCGCTCTGGCGATATCGATCTCTGCTGCCGAAGTTAACTAAAGAGTCTAGTTCGCCGCCTATCTCTATGGGGGAGGGAATGACACCTCTTGTAAAGGACTTAGATGGCTGCATCTTAAAGTTAGACTTTTTGAATCCGACTCTTTCTTATAAGGATCGGGGTTCCGTCGTTCTCATGGCGTTAGCCAAAGCTCTTGGAGTCAAAGAGGTAGCTATCGACAGCAGTGGTAATGCGGGAGTTTCGGTTGCAGCGTACGCTAAAAGAGCGTCGATAGGTGCCCATGTCTTCGTCCCAGAGTCAACGTCCTCGAAAAAGGTCAAGCAACTTCAGCTCTTTGATGCCGAGATTCATCAGGGCGGAGATCGTTCGTTTGCCGCTTTGGCGATCGCTGAGTTCCTTGAACATAACCGTGATATCTTCTACGCAAGTCACGTCTACAACCCTTTCTTCATACATGGGGTAAAGACGGTAGTGTTTGAGATCTTCGAGCAGCTCCAAGGGAGACTGCCGGCAGAGATCGTTGTCCCCGTGGGTAATGGAACTTTGGTATTGGGTGTTCATGAGGCTATTGAAGACCTAAAGAGGGCTTCTGTGATCCAGGTTGGACCGAAGATAATAGCTGTACAGGCTCGGGCGTGTGCACCTGTATTTGAGGCGTTTCAACAGGTTCCGATCTCTTCGTATCGTCTCTCTCAAGAGACCGTAGCAGAGGGGATAGCGATTACTTCGCCCCCGAGAGCTAGTGAGATTATCGCTGCAGTCTCTGAGTCTAACGGCAGTGTTATAGCGGTTTCGGAGACGGAGATACTCGATGCTCAAAGACGTCTATTTGAACAGGGGATAGACGTTGAGCCTACGGCGGCAGCGACTTACGCTGGCTATTTGATGCTTCGAAAGAGCAGTTGTATTGAGAGTGAGTGTGCTGTCGTGCTTACAGGTGCAGGGCTAAAGTCTCGATGAAAAAGACGATGATATACAAAGTAATCCTACTTGGCTCTAATTTTTTACTACTTTAGGTAACAAAACAGCGGAGAGTGACGATACGCTTACTATATGTGTTTCTAAATAGGAGGTATCATTGAAAAAGTTTGTGGCAGTCAAGGTACTCAGTGCGGCGATCGCGGTCGGAGGTGTCGGCCTTGCCCTTACTCCGTCGGTTGCTAGCGCAGCTGAGATAGTTGGTGGAGGCGCTCCAGCAGGCACAGTAATAGATGTAAAGCAGGCTTCGATAACACCAGGTGGCTATAGCTGCGACTCTTCCCAGTGGGGATTTATTATCAATCAGCTCAAAGGATATACAGCGCCTAGTTATATAACAGTGACATGGGACTACAGCAACACAGCTACAGTGCCTCTCACCAAGGTTACTGGTGGCGCCGCGCACTATGATACAACGCTGTATCTAAATGAGATGGTTACGAGCGCTACTGCGGTCATTGCCCCGGCTTGGACTAGTAGGAACGGACAGTTCGTGCTTAGCCACGGTCCTTGCTAGTACGATCTTTCAGGACTGCTCAGGCGAAGGTGCTAGGTAGGTCGGGCTTTGACTGCCTTATTGAAGCGTTGGGCACTTAACGCCGATAGGAGACCGACTGCTGCTACGGCTGGGACCCAGAAGTACCCAAGACCGTTGCCGATAGCGTAGCCAGCTACTGTGGGCCCACTGAGTTCGCTTGATGCTCTTGCTAGGTGCGCCAGAGCAAAGTATCGACTTCGCATATCTTTTCTTGCAATTCGATCGATGAGCGGTGCTCGTATTGGGGAGTACAGCATCTCTCCAAATGCGAAGATGAGGCCAAAAATACCCATGAATACTGTGGATAGAAAGGCAGAAGAGACTTGAGAGGTAGCAAGTAAGAAGATCCATGCGAAAGCGAAAGCGGCTGCTGTAGAGGTCATCTGGCGACGTGTCCCAAGCTTGGCGCTAAATCTATATACGAGGTGTTGTAGGAGGACGATAGCGATTGGGTTGGCTACGAACGCGGCAGCGATAACGTGAGGATCCTTTCTCATCTCAAGCCCTACAAAGGCAGGAAAACCCGCTTCAAAGGACCCATAACTTGCAAAGCTTAGGAGAAAGTTAAAGGTAAGTAGAGTTCGTAGTCTCTCATCTTTCAGCGCTAGTACATAACCGGCTTTATTACTTGGCGCTGCCTCTTTCGGAGTGGACTTAGCTGCGAAGTAAGGTAGGGACGATAGTGCAGACAAAAAAGCGCTACCAAATAACACTACGACGAACTGACTCCTTAGATGGGGGTTGGCTAGCAATCCACCGAGGAATGCGCCAGTAGCGAAACCTGCGTTGATGGCAGTGAACTGATATGAGAAGAACTTCTCCACTGAGTATCTTCCTCGTAAGGCGTTGGTCAGGAAGGAGTTTGCTGCCGAGCTCTTGATGCTGCTCAATCCAATAAGCGTGAAGCCAAGAAATATAGGTAAAGTGCTCTTGGATATCGCTATCACTACGAGCCCCGTCGCTTCTAAGAGAACTGCGACTGCTGTTAGTTTTGAGTCGCCTAGATGGTCTTGTAAGACCCCGCCGATTAGGGCGGCGACTAGTGATACTAGACCTGAAAATCCAAAGGCGAGTCCGGCTATGGAGGTTGAGAATCCTAAAGAGAAGTGTAGATATAGCAAGATAAAAGGGGCAACTGTGCCGTATGAGAGTGCCTGAACGAAATCCGACAGAAGGATCAGTCTTTGCAGTGTTGCTAGTGTTTGTGGGGGTTTGCGATAGTGGTCGTCGTCCACGTCTCGTGTCTTTCTACTCTACGATGTTAGGTAGAAAGGGTAGTCAGTGCCTCAAGAAGTTTAGGAGAAAAGTTCTTACTTAACCCAATGTTGAGTATTCCAGTAATTCATTACCAGCCATTCCAGTAATTCATTACC
>JAKBGL010000017.1 GCA_021833085.1 Actinomycetes bacterium
GCGTCATTACTGAGTTCCCTTTAAGATGGAGAGATCAGCAGTCCTCAGTTGTCTAAACAGAGTTCACTGGAATGGTAGTTGATTAATAGCTCCGCGCAGGGCATGCGATCTGAGGACTTCGTGAATCTTTGAAAGGATGCCAGTGGTATCTAGCCCAGCGACGGTAAGAATCTCATCGGGATCGCCGTGAGCTATAAACTCAAGTGGGATGCCATAGTTACGCACGTCGACTTGGGGATTCATATCTTTAATCGCATGAGCGATAAAGTCACCTGCTCCACCGTTTGTGAAGCCGTCTTCGAAGGTCAATACTGCGTTATATCGAGACAGGTCTGAGATCATATCGGGATCGTAGGGCTTGATGCATCTAGGATCCCAAAGCGTAATGGAGATACCTTCACGTGCAAGCTCTAATACTGCCTTGTAGGCTGGAAGTAGGAGCTTCCCGATAGCGACGATGGCTAGTTCTCCTGTTCCTTCTACCACTTTTCGGGACTGAACTCCTTCTCCTATTCCTCCAGCAACCTCTATTGGCCCCGGAGTCTTGGGAAAGCGTATCGCTGCAGGACCTGGCAGTGAAAGAGCGGTATCCATCATGGAAGAAAGTTCTCTAAGGGAACTGGGCGCAAATACCACGAGCTCGGGGATGGATAACATCTGGACCAGATCTAAGACGCCGTGATGTGATGGTCCGTCGTCTCCGGTGATTCCAGCTCGATCGATGATGAAACATACCGGTAGCTTGTGGAGGGCAACGTCCAGGTTTACCTGATCAAATGCTCTTGATAAAAAGGTTGAATAGATGGCAACTACTGGACGTAATCCGCCCATCGCCATACCTGCAGCACTGGTGACTGCGTGTTGCTCTGCGATTCCTACGTCGAAAAAGCGATCTGGGTATGCCTGCGAGAAGGGTAGAAGACCGGTAGGTGCAGGCATGGCTGCTGTTATTGCAACTACCTCGGGCCGCTGACTTGCTATCTCAAGGAGGTGCTTGGAGAAGGTTTCCGTGTAGGAGCCGCTAGTCTCTTCGTCCCATTTTGATGAAGTTTTTCGTACCTTCAGATCATGCAAGCGGTTGATCTCATCGTCTTCAGCTGGAGGGTACCCTCGACCTTTTTGAGTTAGAACGTGGACAACAATCGGTCCTTTCCACTCCTTGGACCCTTGTAGTGCATACTCAAGCTCTGCTACGTCGTGTCCATCTACGGGACCAGCATATCTTACGCCTAATGCCTCAAAAAACACTCGAGGTTCTATAGCCTCTCTGAGGGCCGTGGTGAGGCCAGACCAAGACGACGCTGCGATGCCACCTACAGCTGGAATCTCAGATATGACTTTTCCTAGTCGGTTTCGAGCTTGCATATAAGAAGGGTGAAGTCGTATTTTCGTAATGGATTGAGATAGTCGCGAGATAGTTGGAGCATACGACCTTCCGTTATCGTTCCAGATGATAATTATGTTGGACTGGGAGTGTCCAATGTTGTTTAGCGCCTCATAGGCCATTCCACCAGTAAGGGCGCCGTCACCCACGACCGCAACAACACGACGAGTTGGGTCTATGGAGAGCGATCGGTTGGCCTCTCCAACCATCGGCCCTCGTCCGAGTCTCATAGACGCAGCAAATCCATACGCATAACTCAAGGCGGTTGACGCATGGGAGTTCTCGATCCAGTCATGCTCTGACTCTGCTCGCTTGGGATATCCAGACATCCCTCCCGAGGATCGTAAGCTTTGAAACTCTTCCGCTCTGCCTGTTAGCAGCTTGTGGATATATGCTTGGTGACCAGTGTCGAAGAGTAGGATATCTTTTGGGGATTCAAAGACTCTGTGTAAAGCTACTGTGAGTTCTACGACACCTAGATTAGAGCCTAGATGCCCGCCATGAGTTGTCACCGTCTCTATTAGGAACTCTCGAAGCTCCTGACATAGCTCATCGATTTGAGAATACTCTAGATCTTTGATATCAGAAGGGGATGAAACCTTCTCTAGCCACATAAAAACTCCTAGTTCCCTCTGAACCCGGACAGGTATAGTGTAAGGGTATAGAGATATCTTAACCTCTAAGAAGATGTTAGTGGCAACGACCTACTCACGAACTCTTACAGCTTATGCCCTTTTGACTTGCAAGAGAGTCCCTAACAGTGTTCATAAACGTACTCCACTTGAACTCAAAGTGTAAGGTATCTACCCCTGCTTTGGCACCTTTCCAAAGAGTTTGCCCTGCTCGCAAGTAAGATACGCAGCCTGATGAAGGTACGAAGTAAGGGGAGAAGTTGATGTTAACTACTAAAGGACGAGACGTTTCTACCTTTATTTTGAGTTCGGAGAGGCCCAAGAAGATTGTGCGAGTGCCACTGCTTACCAGTGGTGTCGGATTTTTTATTTTGTATATCCTTACGTCTTTATCTCTAAACACTAGAGTTAAAAAGGAGTGCGGTGAGCCGAGCAACTTAGCTTCATCGCTTGCTGAAAAGTCATAAGGTCCTTGTGTGAGTACAATGTACGCCGCAGATACCTCACTTAACCACGTTTTGTAGGCGCTAATGGAGAGGTGAGTCCTATATAGGAGTTTGTTTTCTGGGAAGTCTGCTTGTCGAAACCATCCCCTTACGAGCGGAATCGAGGCTCTTGGAAGATAATAGGCTTCCGCGTGAGTGGGTGTATCGACTACCTCGACCCGTTGGCCGGGGTCAATGTGTGTCTTCAGGTAGGCAATGACTGGCTTCCAGTAGCGATAGTTACCTTGATCATAGGCTTGAGCAACGTCAAGAAGTGGTCCAGATACCTCGGTGAAGGTCCAATACGAAGAGATCACAACTAACGCTAGCTTGGCTAGTGTCCACCGAAGTGTCCCTTGTCGTTGCGGAAGAGCCCCTGTCTTGTCCCGTCTCAGGTGGGCTCTTTGAGCTTGAGCGCGAACGATTACCATAATTGAAAGTGGGAGCGATATCTCGGAGATCTTGTTGAGATTGGCGCCGATAGGAGTAGGAACCACCATAAGCACGAGCGCTGTTAAAAGGTATAACAATGATCCAACCACCACAAGGCGTTGGAATGCGTCTCGTTCACTCCACTTCGTTGAATGCGGTGTTGATGCGAGCAGGACGAGCAGTACGAATACGACGATGATTACGAAGTCGGAGAGGAAAAATGGATAGAAATTTTGAGTAGGAAAGCCAAGACTTATTACGAATACGATCCCTACCTCAATAGCTAGCACAACTAGATAGAAGGAGAGGAACCTCTTTGAGCCGGCTATCAGACTTCGAGAAAAAGATAAAGATGTTTCAAGTGCACGGCTAGATCTGTCACTAAATGGATCTATCAATTGATAGCTCACGATAGAGATAGCAAAGAACCCAACGGCAAGAGGAGACGAGAGTAAAGCTAATATCGTGGCGATGAGGAACGTGATTTTCTTGTTCTTCAGATACGTTAAAGTGGCGACGGTGATAGATGCGCAGCCTAAGACGTAAGGAACGTCACCGCTTTCAACAACAAACGGCCAGACGAAAAAGAGTATTTGCGTTGCAAGTCTTGTTTTGGAACTCCCGATACTTCTATCTATTTGCACTACGAAATATAAAGTGACGGCTATACCAACCAACTCAGTAAGACGAAGTCCTAGGACCGATGCTGCTACGTATGGCAGGATTGAGTATCCGACAAACGAGTAGGTTCCCTCGTACCAGAGATTGTTCCAAAGACTCAGTCCATGGTGGTCAAAGATGTGGAGGTAGAAGTAGTGTGCAAAGATGTCGGTACCTGGTGGCCCTAGATATAAAAGCGCAACCGCTTCAACTAAACCAAGAACCGCGGGTACGACAACGTTTCGGTCGTAGGGTCTCCGTGTGGACGTAGCATCTATTCGTTTTTGTGTTATCTTTGATCCTCGTGCCTTTTATAAGTGACAATGGGTTTGCTTTCACTATAGTTTTTAGCACCTGTTGCATTAATATAAAGATGTAATCGTGCCTGGAGGTAGCAGATTGCTCTTTGACTCTAATGTCAGTGGATGGAAGCTGCGGACCAGGCATAAGATATTGCGTCACGATCCGATTTAATTTAATAAAAATTATTGACCGAGGCGTATTGCGTATCTTTCTAAAGATGGTCTACGCTTCATTCCAGTTAGATGGATCAAACTAAATGTAAGCAACTACTGGGATATTTGGAGAGGATGGTAATGAGGGCCGTATTTTTCGAGAGTTTTGGTGATATAGAGGTTCTTCAGGTGGGTGAGGTGCCGGAACCTAAGATTGGACCTGACACAGTCGTAGTCAAGACTCGCGCGTCCTCGGTCAACCCGGTGGACTGGAAGATTATGAAGGGATACTTAGACTCAAGGATGGATACCGTCTTTCCGGTGGTCCCGGGATGGGATCTTGCCGGTGTTGTTGAGGCTGTAGGAGCATCTGTCGAAGAGTTCACAGAAGGAGACGAGGTCTTTGGTTATGCGCGTATGGACTACGTACACCACGGTACGTTTGCAACCTACTGTGCTGTTCCAGTTAGAGTGTTGAGTCGAAAACCATCGGCTCTATCGTTCGAAGAGGCCGGAGTCATGCCACTTGCAGGATTAACAGCGTACCAAGGACTCGTACATCATTTAAAGGTGAGTACTGGTGAAACTGTCTTGATTTCGGGGGGAGCTGGTGGAGTGGGAGTCTTTGCGATACAGATAGCTCGGACTTTGGGCGCCAAGGTGTTAGCTACTTGTTCATCATCTAACTTTGACTTTGTTCGAAGCCTTGGAGCGGTTCCGATTCCCTACGGTGAGGGTTTCGACGAGGTGTTGGGTGAAGAGATGGGTAAAGGGTTAGACGCCTTCTTTGATCTGTACGGTGGAGATGGACTTGCAGCGGGAAGAGCTCATCTTGTTGATAAGACACGAGTAGCATCAGTCGCAGATACGACTCTTCGACACTCGGGCGGACATTATGTATTCGTTCGTCCCTCGAAGGAGGATCTAGATGAGCTCTCAAGGTTGGCCACTCAAGGGGAGCTGCAGGTGAGAGTTGAACACAACTTCGAATTGGAGCAGATCCCAGAGGCCTTCCAACTTTCGATGGGCGGTCATGTGAGAGGGAAATTGGCAATCTCCATAGCCTGATCGTTGACTGTTGGTTCTTGCCCGGTCCTTGGTGACGCAGACTTGCTCTAAAGAGTTATGAAATGTTAGCCTAGTGTACCAAGAAAACATAGAACTCAGGTAGATATGTAGCCCGATCTGAAGTAGTTAGGATCCTGGCTCTAGTCGTTAGGGCCGGACTTTTGTGTAACGTGAAATAGCTTGATTCTGGCATTTTGTTATGAGTGAAGATCGTAAATGGTAACTACGAAGGAGCACCGGCGTCGGAAGATGAGGTGTTGACTTCTTGTCAAGTGACTGCTTGTTGGAGTTGTAACTGAAACTGTTGGAAGTAGAGCTTTGGTTGCTTGGTTACCTTCCAAGCGTTTTTCTTAGGGTAATGCGAAGCTGTGAGATGTATTTCTCGTTAGAAAAGCCGTAGCTGGCCTTTGGTAGGGTCGACGAGAGTCTCATCTGGAGAGATGGATAAAGAGGTATCGTGGCCATTTAGGTAGGTCTTGGTCGTAGGAGTCGCTTCAAGCTCACTATCATCGAAGCTCGAGATTGCATCAAGGTCGTGTTTGGAGATTGGCAAGCCACTTAGCCACGACTCTAGATGGGTCAGAGAGAGATGTAGAGGTTCTCTCGGATGAAGATCACGCATTTGAGCCGAGGAGGCCTCCTTGGTTATGATTACCAAGGATGGATATACATTGGAGATAGAGAAGATCAAAAGTCCAGCCAAAAATCCGATGTTTGTTGATTTTGGGTGAATGAAGAATGGTGCCTTTCTCCCAATCTCAGCTTCTTTCCACTCAAAGTAACCGCTGACCGGAACCGTGCATCTGTTTCGCTGTACAGCATGTTTGAATAGTGGTTTATCTAAAACTGTTTCGACTCTAGCGTTTATGATCGTCTTTGACCCCTTGGTCGTGTTGGGAGACTGTAGCTTGCGACCAAAGGTCGCCTCTTCAACTGCGACTGAGCCCTCTCGTCGTGTTAGAACCGCGCAGTGCTGGCTCGGGGCTACTTGGCGGGAGTTAAGCAGAGCAGGAACGGATGAGTCGATAATGGACGGGCCTACATGAAGACTTATCGAACTCATGAGTTCTTCAAGTTCTACCATTTGAGCAAAGCGACCGCACATAAAGACTTCTCTAGAACTTAGTCGAAAGCCTAGGTGCGCGCTATCGCCATAGTTCTACGGTTATGAAAGGGAGTTTTACGGGCAATATGTGTATTAATTCATACTTAATGTTTAGAAGCTGTTAAGGTACTTGTAATATGAAAGTAAAACGTATCGGTGAAGTGACATAGCTAAAGAGCAAGGAGATGGTAAGGAGATGAGGAGTAGTTCATTCCGTCTCCGAAAGGCTTTTGACTCCTTGTCCATAAGAAACTTTCGTCTGTACTTAATTGGGCAGATCGTTTCAACTACAGGTACGTGGATGCAGTCGATCGCGATGGCGTGGCTGGTTCTAAAACTCACGGGAAGCGGAGTTGACCTTGGGTTTGTGACTGCGATTCAGTTTCTTCCAGTTCTTCTATTGGGCGGTTTCGCTGGTATTCTCGTGGATCGTTTCGATAAACGTAAGATCTTGATCCTTACTCAGTCACTTTTTGCCTCTCAGGCCTTGTTACTTTATATCTTGGTTAGTCTTGGAGTTGTAAGGGTTTGGATGGTGTTTGTCCTTTCTCTTTACTTTGGTCTTGTAAATGCGGTTGATCCGACCGCACGACAGAGTTTTGTTCAACAGATGGCTGGACCGGAAAACCTTCAAAATGCAGTTAGTTTGAACTCCGTGACCTTTAATGCTTCCAGGGCATTTGGTCCTGCAGTTGCTGGACTTATAATCGCGTCTCTTGGGGTAGGTCCAGCTTTCGGACTCAACGCGCTCTCGTACATCGCTGTCATTGTCGCCCTTGTTGCAATGAGAAAGAATGAGTTTTTCCCATTTGCCAAGGCTTCTAGATCCAAGGGTCAGTTTCGAGAAGGACTTGCCTACGTTGGTAAAACGCCAACTCTACGTCTGACCCTAATTGGGGTATTGATCGTTGGTACCTTTGCATATAACTTCAACGTCTCACTGCCCTTGCTGGCGAAGTTTACGTTTCATGGAGGTCCAGAAGCGTTAGGTATTATGAGTTCCTTTGTTGGTCTTGGAGCAGTTATCGGCGGGTTATGGGTCGCTTCAAGTGTCAGAGTTTCGCTCAAAAGGCTTGGAGTTGTTGGCTTACTTTTTGCATTTACGATGGGCGTAGCGTCGGCGATGCCGACGCTACCACTAACACTTCTCGTTCTCGGGGTGATGGGTGCTTTCTCGATAGCGTTTATGTCCACTGCAAACTCATTGTTGCAACTGAACTCACCTTCGCAAATGAGAGGTCGAGTCATGGCCCTATATTCGGTCGGATTTTTGGGGAGTACACCTATAGGATCGCCTATTACGGGATGGGTCGCACAGAGCTTTGGTCCACGCTATGCACTGTTGATGGGGGCGCTATCGGTCTTGATAGTTGCAGTTATGATAACCCTTCACGTGTATTTGCAGTCTCAAGGGAGAGTCAAACTCGACAGCACTCGGCCTGCCGTTACCTCCTAATGGTCTAGATGCTTAAGTTTTAATGCGGTATCTTCGAGTCTTTGAGCAAGCTTTTGAAACAAAGCGTCCACTTCGATAATTCGATCCCACTCATTTGTTGGACCTAAACATAGCGCGGGCGCAAAGCGACTGTGCTCATCTCTAGATAGAAGTCGTTTAGCTACAACGTAGGGCTCCTCGTCAGGGTGGATAAGAACCGTAATGGGTATCTCCTGCCATGTGTTATGTTCGCCGTTCCGGTAGAGGTGCGTCGGTTGTCCGAAGTGATCAACGGTCGCGACGTAGCTCGTCGCTTCATCGATTATTTTTGCGAACTCAAGCGGTGTCGAGGTTAGATAAACCTCCTTAGCGATGCCTCTCAAGGAGATGTATGTAGCGGAGTTGATGAGGTCGTGACTTGTATCTGATATGTAGCGCGAGAGATCTGAACTGATCTCGGATAGCTGATCCTGGGGCTTTCCTAGGATCCATCCCTGACCGAGAGGAACTTTGAGATCGATCAACGTCGCGATCTCGTCTTGCTCTTCGATGCCTACGGCTAAGAGCCACCCTCCTATGCCTTCGACGACCTCACTTACCATTCTTATCAGAGCTTGCTTGATTGGATCCTTGTCAACATGTGTTACGAGAGACCTATCTAACTTGACGATCTCGGGTTTTAATACTTCGAGAGTCTTTAACCCTAGGTAGTCAACTCCGGTGTCGTCTAGTGCTACAATGGCTCCTCGGCTGCGTAGTTCTGCTAAGGTTGCGCTTATTCGGTCGAGACGCTCAGTTGGAATGTGGCCGGTAAGTTCGATGGCGACCCGATCTAGGCTGCCCGAAAGTGCCTCTCTTACAGGTTCAGTGTCAAGGGCACTAGGCGTAATATTGACTGACATGAAGCAAGATGAGGGTAGTTCGGGTAGCTTTCTTCGGGCGTTGGAGATCGCAATCGCTTCGAGTCTTTCAGAGACATTCAGGCTCTTCGCCTCTTTAAACCAATATGGGTACGCTATCTCTGGATAAAGAGGGAAACGAGACAAGGCTTCATAACCAACCGACACTCCTTGAACCATGTCAACTATGGGTTGAAGGTGGATGGATAAAAGAGAAGGATTGTCGATGATCTCGTGGACTGATGCTGAAAATGTGGTGCGGTCAACTAAATTAGTGATCTCTTGATCCTCGATCAGTACATTTTGCTTTGAGCCTTCGCCTTTTGTGCTATTTCTCAAAGCAACGGTGTGATCTCCTGCCTCTGTCAAGTGTTGCCTCCAGGTTCTTGAAGAGAACTTCGGATTACCGAGCCGATTTCTTTAGCTATTTAGGGTGTCTTAGCTCGGAATTGTAGCTGTGAGTTCGTCAGATATCTTGATCATTATCTCAAGTAAAGTAGAAGCTGTGTGAGGCATAGACCGTCTGGCACTATGAAGGGATCGCCTTTTTGACTTCGACATCATTTCGAAGTGCCTTTGAGTTGGTGACGAAGGGAGAAAAATAGCGTGACTACAACCACGAGTGGTGCAAATAAGTAGGGAACACTAACGTCCAAGAGATCTGAAACGCCCAGAGCAACTACTAACGTTGCCACACCCGCGGTGATCCCTGGAGTCTCTCCAATGAGTAGATCCCAAATAAACCTACCGAAACCTCTAACGATCCTCACGTGCGACTCTCTATTTATGGCCTAATATCAACTAGCGTGGAGCTATCTTTCGGTCCAGCTTACTTCTACTTCCTTGTAAATAAAGAACAAGAAGATAGCTAGCGACCGCGTAAAATGCGATCAGCCCGACTATGGAAAGGTCAGAATACGGCCAGTGTACCTGTAGTCCCTCCGCCGACCAAAAGGTTCCAAAAGAGATAAGCATAACTCCAACGCCCATCTTCATCTTATTCTCCGGAACCTTGGAGAGCTGCCGTGAAAGCGTGGCACCAACTCCAAAAACAAAGAGTGCGGTGACCGTTGCGGCAAGGGAGGCGGTTAGAAGATGTCCTGATGTCGTGCCTAAAGTTAGCACAATAATTACGACCTCAAGTCCCTCTAGGAAGGTACCTTTGTAGGCAACTGTAAAACCTATCGGATCCACTGAGCTTTTCGTGGTGCCAGAGCGGTTCAGTTCCGTCACCTCTCGTTCGTAGATAGCGTCCTCATCGTGCAGAGCCTTTAGTCCTGACGATCTCAATATTGCTTTTCTGACCCACTGGAGCCCAAAGATTAATGTGATGACACCAACTACGGTCCTAAGAGCATAAATTGGTACCCCATGAACTAGTGCTGGTCCCAAGACTGCAACAATTACAGCTAGAGTCAAAAGTGCGGATACTGCGCCTACGAGGGAGGTCTTCCACCCCTTTGTTGTTGCAACCGCTAGTAGTATGGTAAAAGCTTCCACCATCTCAACCGCGCTGGCAAGGGCCACGGCTAAGATCACAACGGTAGTGCTCATGAAGTGTCTTCCTCCTACTCAGCTGGATCGGTTGTTCTACAGTAATTCAAGTTCGAGCGCAAACGCTACGGTTTTTCCAAAGCTTTGATGACGATATTCTATTGAGATGTTTCTGGATTTAGGTTTCTGTGTATTTAACAGTTGGTAAACGTTGGCTCGGTAAGCAGGAGTAACAGGTACTATATATGTGGCTCAGCGTAGATAAAAGCCACCTTAGTAGTTGTCCATTTGGAGGATGATAAACATTTTACCCTCAAGTAGTTGGGTCCTTTGGACCCGAAGAAGAGATACGTTTCGCAGATAGGAAAAGCCACATAGCGCCCCTTCTGCGTGAAAGTTGACGATGTGGAAGGAGTCAAGGTGAAGTTTGACCGAAGCGAAGTAGGTTCTCCATCTGGAACCCAAGAGAACGTAAGCCTTTCCTACGACGAGCCTTCAGTACTCGACACAGCTCATGTTGGAGATATCGTCGGTGCCTTCGGTACCGTAAAGGTAGACGAAACGCGATCGTCTAGATCGAAAGGCTGGCGAAGGCTTTTTACTTTACTTGCGATCATGGGTCCTGGTCTTGTTGTGATGGTAGGGGACAACGACGCAGGTGGAGTCGCGACCTACGCTCAAGCTGGTCAGGACTATGGGTCGCACCTTCTTTGGACACTACTGCTTTTGATACCGGTGCTTTACGTGAATCAAGAGATGGTGGTGCGGCTCGGAGCGGTAACTGGTGTTGGACACGCTCGTCTCATCTTCAATAGGTTTGGCAAGTTTTGGGGTGCCTTCAGCGTCATCGATCTTTTTATATTGAATGCGCTGACTATCGTCACGGAGTTTATCGGCGTCGATCAAGCGTTTAGATACTTTGGACTACCTCCCTATGTCGGTATTCCGGTTGCAGCGGTGCTCCTGTTTTTATTTGCGTCAGGTGGAAGTTTTAGACGCTGGGAACGTTGGATGTATCTCTTGATTGCGTTCAACTTAGCTGTAATACCTATGGCAATCTTTGTGCATCCCAACTACGTTTCTTTGGTCAAATACACGGTGATCCCAAGCTTTCCTGGAGGCATAAATGCGAGCCTACTACTGCTCATTATTGCTATCGTTGGAACAACGGTAGCTCCATGGCAGCTTTTTTTCCAGCAGTCAAACGTCATCGATAAGCGTATTACTCCAAAGTGGATACCGTATGAGAGAATAGATACGGCCGTTGGCGTTGTGCTAACAGAGATCGGGGCGGCAGCGTTATTGGTTGTGCCTGCATATGCCTTGGTTCATACCCATGCTTTGGGAAACTTTACGTCAGCTCTTGGTACTGCAATTAGTTTGAGGGCTCATGCAGGGTCGGTCATTGGCGACTTGTTTGCTTTAGTACTGTTGGACGCTTCACTAATAGGTGCATCTGCTGTGACTCTGTCGACTACATACGCTTTAGGCGACGTGTTCAATATCCGCCACTCCCTGCACTGGAGTCCACGACGTGCGCCAGCCTTTTATATATTTTATGCCGTGTTACTAGTTGTTAGTGCAGTAATTGTGCTGATACCAAACTCACCACTTGGTCTCATTACCACGGGCGTACAGGCGTTAGCAGGTATACTCCTCCCATCCGCGACAGTGTTTTTGGTTTTGCTCTCAAACGATAAGGTAGTTCTTGGGCCGTGGGTCAACTCAGTCGCTCGTAACGTCGTAAGTGGAGTTATCGTGTGGATCTTGATCCTGCTCTCGCTCGCCCTTACCGCAGCGACCGTATTTCCGAACCTCACCGGAGTACAGCTAGTTGACGGTCTAGGTCTCGGTGCAGTAGTTGGCGCCCTAGGTGGAGTAGGCCTTGTAATACGTGGACGAGCAAGGCGGCAAGACGTGCCGGAAGACCTAAGAGCTGCTCAAAAAGATAAGGCGGCGCTTGCAAAACTCAGAGAGACTTGGCGTATGCCTAAGCTAGATAAACTACCACGAGCAGAGATGAGTATGGCGCGAAAACTAGGGCTTGGAACTCTTAGAGTGTACCTGGTCTTAGCCTTTGTGATGGTAATCGTTAAGGTTGTCGAGCTGGCATCTGGTCACTAAATTATCTCGAAGTCCTTGCGATAGCCTTGCTGTACCTTAAAAGTTAGGTCGCGTACGTCTTTCAGAGCCTATCGATTCCACGGTAGTTTGAAGTGAAATCCGGAGCTTCGTTCCAAGGCGTCGACGACGTCATCTGCGAGAACCCGTCCAATAGGCGTTCCGGTGTCATCGACGACTACGAGTGAGCTTGATCTCGCCTCTATGAGTGTCTTGACAACCTCTCTCAACGGCGCATCTGCATCAATATAAAGTGGATCGTGGTCTTTGAGGAGGCTTGCGATCCTGTCGGTCGGCGAGGCCACGAATAGGTTAAAGAGTGGTAGATCGTCGATGTACCTCCCCTCATCGTCTACGACGACAGTAGCATCAATGTCGGGAGCGTGATCTTTTGCTTCTTTCATCTTCGTCGCCACGTCAGCTACTGTTTCATTGGGGTGCGAGAGTATAAGCACCGTAGTCATAAAGCCGCCAGCCATGGTCTCTGGGTACTCGAGAGACTCTGCAAGCGCCTCTGAAACCTCCGCGGGAAGTTTCGAAAGAATCTCATCGGCTTCGGCCCGACCTAGATCCCTAAGAGCATCGACGGCTTCGTCCGGTTCCATCTTCTCGATCAGTTTGGCGGCTACATCAGGAGGTGTGTCAACCATGAGATCTTCAACCTCGTCCGGTTCCATCTCTTCTACGGCATCGGCAAGATCTGAGAGGTCCATCGATGCTGTAAGGTCTTCGCGAGCGTCGTCGTCGAGCTCTTGAAGCAGGTCAGCAAGCTCTCCGGCTCTAAGTCTCCTAAGTCCCTCATGTAACTCTTTAAGCCTGAGTTCTGACTCCTCTTCACCAAAGGGTTGTACTAAGGACCAGTCGACTAATCCCGAGTCCACTTTTGCGAGAGCCTTTAGACCGCGCCGTTTCTCAGGGCCTGATACACCTACGAGATACATAGTCGAAGCGATCCAGGCCAAGTAGAGTTCTTTGGCTTTGACGACAGTTGCCCCTTCTACGTCTACAATCTGACGACCTATTACATCAGTCTCAAGTCTTAGTTCACCGCTGCGACGTTCCCAGCGACCAGGACCGGCGCCTAGGTAGGTTATGTTCCGAGACGATGCGACAAAGGGTTCTATCCGCGATAAAGGTACTAGTAGCTCTTCGTCCTGAGCGCTGCCTTGAACGACTAGACCCTTGACATCTGGGTATCTTGCGTCGCCACTCCACTTGACTACGACATCTACTACTCGTCCGAGCGACCGTCCCGAGGTATCGTTTACCGACTTAGTTAGAACTACATTTAGAGGAATTAGGGAGGACCTTACTGCCTGTCGATCTAAAAGGGTCACCCTTCTAGTTCTTCGGATACTCACGTCTTTGAACTCGCTTTCCGCTACATCTTCTGTCTGTTGTAACGATGACGGTACATCTTCATGGCTTAGCTTGGCGTTTCAGCCTAGACGAACCTATATGTTTTCATTAACATTACACAACCTATCGCACGGGTGTACATAAATCCGTTGAATCTGACTTGTGTTCAAGGAGGTTTGTACGTCTGAGGTCCCGATAAGAATCATTTATCTCTCTCGACCGCCGTTAGATCTTCCGACCCAACAGCTGAGGGTTTGCTGACGGGTAGTAAAAGCCATCTGGGCGTTTGGTTGCGATAAGGTATGTACTCTTCTCCTAGCTTTGACTCCAAGTAGTGCTCTTCTTTAGGAACCACTACTCGATCGATGTAAACTCCACCCGCTAGTGAAAAAACGATGCCCATTAGGGACCTGTTCGAGATGCTCCTCCCCAGCGTAGACAGTATGGCTCCTAGGTATATCGGGTTTCTAGAGAACTTAAAAGGTCCAGTAGATACAACCTTTGTTTTGTCTTTGCGTGGATTCGGATTTTGTCTTTCCACGACCATTGTGATTGCAGCCCAGATAGAAAACAGACGCCCGCCAAGTTCGATGGATCTACCGATCTTCGCGAGTGGTCCTTTGAGCTTTGTACCTTTTTGCTTATTTCTAAGTCTTGAAGTTATAACCCCTATCTCTCCAAGAGACCCTACGAGGACAGGTGGTGGTATGTGGACAGACGCAACCGAGGTTCTAAGAGCCGATATCGATGCCATATGAATAAAATTATTAGCGAGTTTCTTAGAAAAACACTCTAATTTGTTGTTAAATTGCAGAGTCTATCTGGTTGCCAGTTGGGGACAGGTTTTGGTTAGAACTTGATGGAGATGCATTCAGGATCGACCCTAACTCCGACGCCATCTAAGATGTAGAGCATGCGTTTTGGAGAGGGCGGCTGAGCCAATGAGTCGAAAGGCTGTAGTACTTCTAAGCGGTGGCTTGGACTCGACAACGGTTATGGCAAAGGCCAAGTCTCAAGGATTTCTCTTGTATGCGCTGAGCTTTAGCTATGGGCAACGTCACTCTATTGAGCTTAGGAGTGCCGAGACGGTGGCACGGTACTTTGGCGCCGAGCATCAGATAATTTCGGTTCCCAATATCATGTTTCAAGGTTCCGCATTGA
>JAKBGL010000201.1 GCA_021833085.1 Actinomycetes bacterium
GTAAGACCGAACGCGGGCTCTTTACGTAAATATAGACGCTACTCCGAAGAGGCACTACAAGAAGAGTCAGCCTCTACGATCGAGGAGAAGTTAGGTGCTCTTGAGCCTCAAGAGATCCTTGAAGAGCCATCTCAGTTGGGTCCAATGATCTACAGAAGAAATGGATCGCGAGGATACCTTGAAAACTATGAAAAGCCTACTTGGGCTGTAAGGGCAACCGATATAGAGGAATTCACTTTAGATTGCTCTAATGAACAAAGTGGATCGCTTTGTGAGCCATGGCGGTCTACGATCGAGAGTCGTGTTGGGGCCTCGATCATTGACCTTACAAATGGCAGAGTTGCGCAGAGTGTACCCTTAGATATCGACGACAAGGATGATGCAATTGACGAAGAGGTCGTAAATCATGTTATAGCCTTACGAAGTCTCCACGAACTACCGTACGTCTGCGATGGAACGTTGGTGCTATTGACCTCTTGTGGGGACGGAAATGCTCATAGATCCGTCAGCGAAGTTGGGAGAAGATTCAATGTTAGAGAAGATCGGAGAGTATTTCTTCAAGGCCCCTTTGACTCAACTATGCCGGAAGATCCAAAGGAGATACTATCTTCTCTGAAGATTGGGGAGTCGGTCTTGGTCATGGCTTCTAGATCTGCTGTGTCTGAGTTCAAAAAGGTATTTCCTGAAGACCGACTTATGGTCGTGGTAGAGATTGATGCCTGTCAAACGCTATCTTCTGCTATGAGTCAGTTAGCGGCGCTAGGCAAGGTCGACGCCATCTCAGTGGTGAATGCTCATGCCTCTCCAGCTCCACATGGTATCGTATCACTTGGACTCCCAATAGTTGCACTTAATGGTCGTACTTCGTCAGTTTCTCAATGGCTGAACCTATTGCTTTCTAGGAGAGATGGACTTGTCAGGTAGGGTAAAGATTACTATCTTGATGGCGCTAGTTTGTATAGTGCCATCTGTGGTTGAGTTTTCTAAAGGTTATCTTGTCTTGAGCGACCTGCTTTTTCACTTCCTAATAGCGCTATTATTCTCGGTGGTATCGATGAGCTTTTTGTCCACCGTTGTCGCCATATTTAATGTGCAAAATATTGAACGACTTAGACGAAGACATCTTAGTGAACTTGATGCTTCAACTACCATCGGCGGTGTTGTGGAGGGAGCTACGCGAGAACTTCCGGAAATAACGACCTGACCTTTGATGTGAGCTTGTATTCGGAAGAAGATACTGTATTCCTCGCCTATTTTGACAGATGTGCGAGTATATTCGGACATCGATAGCAGTTATATTAGGATTGGCGTTGCTTTGAAGTACCTTATTCCTTTGGTAGGATTTTCGGTGTATCTGTCAGTTTTGGGGAGCATAGCCAGAACTTTGGTTATTCCCAGGGGGAAAATCCGAGGATTGAGGAGACTCTCTGATGTCTTGGTGGAGTACCTCTACAGATTAATACTTCTACCGATAAAGCACTATGAACAGAGAGACTCCTTTAGAGCTAGTCAACCCGCTGTTGTCATATTTACAAACCTAATAATATGGATGGTCTTACTACTGTTTTCTTTGACCCTCATGATCTATCCAGCCGTCACCGATGTTAAACAGGCTGTGAGAGAGGCGGGCGCCTCTCTTTTAACTCTGGGCTTTACGTCAACTCCAAATGCTTGGGCAACTACGGTTGATTTTATCGGTGGTTTTACAGGGCTTACTATTGTGGCTCTCCAAATCTCGTACCTTCCTACTCTTTACGCTGCTTTTGCCCGTCGAGAGACGGAAGTGTCTCTCCTTACTGCTCGAGCTGGTCAACCACCGTGGGGGCCGGAGATGTTGGCTAGGACGCGAGTAGGAATAGTGAATATGAGAGACTCGTCAAAGGAACTGGCAGACTACTACCACACGTGGGAGAGATGGGCGGCTGATGTAGAAGAGTCACACTCGACCTACCCAATACTTTTGCGTTTTAGATCTCCGAACCCGTACTCCTCGTGGCTAGTTGCACTTTTAGCTGTGATGGATTCAGCGGCACTTTTTCTTTCTTTGTCTCCGACGGATGCACCGGTCGAAGCCCGTCTATGCCTTCGGATGGGATTCTCTGCTCTTCGCTCAATTGGGAGAACGTTGAGAATTGCCTTCGATGAGGATCCGTCTCCCACCGATGCGATAAACCTATCATTTGAAGACTTCAAAGTTGGAATAGCACGAATAACAGAAGTTGACTTTCCTGTTGAAAGAGGTATTGAACAGGCTTGGAGAGAGTTTAAAGGATGGAGAGTAAACTATGAATCTTTGGCCTATGCTCTCACAAAAGAGATAGATGCGGTCCCAGCACCTTGGAGCGGCACTCGAAGACGAAGTGAACCGATTATCGAGACGATACGAGTAATAAATAGAACGCCTGATAACCCAAGCGGTAACTAGTGTGCTTGTATTTATATAGGCTAATCGGTAGCTTGCCGGTAGATGACCTTGGGGGTAGACCGTAGATGAGAGAAGGATCCTCTGCTCGAGTTTCATCAAGCAGCTTTTCTGAAGCCCATGTCGCAGTTGTGGAGGCCGTTGACTACTTTTTAGATGCGCTCGGCGAAAAAAAACGGGAGTATTTGAACCAAATCTTTGATTTGCAGTACTTCCCAGATGAGCTGAATGAAGCTATGGCGACTCTTGGACTATTTGGGACGCTGATTCCCCAAAACTATGGTGGTAATGAGGCTGGCTTGTTGGCGATGGTTCTTGCGATGGAGAGGTTTGCTTCATATGGACTGGGAAATACACTTGCTCTTCTCATAACTATGGACACTTTAGCGATACTTCTCGGCGGTGGTCAACACCAAAAAGAGACTTTTTTGCCTAAGATAGCCAGTGGCCAAATAAAGACAGCATTTGCTATAACAGAGCCTGACGCAGGAACAAATACGTTTGAGCTGAAGCTCTCTGCGACTTCTCA
>JAKBGL010000202.1 GCA_021833085.1 Actinomycetes bacterium
AGCGCAAGAGCCGAACCCACAACTAAAGAGGCCACCATGGTAGTACGCCCTCTGACTGACCACCTCTTCCGAGTTTGATAGCTTCTCCCAGTACTGCGTCTATCCCTTTGAAACTGTATCACCGATCCGACTCAGCATCAATAACTCTATCGCCATCTTACGCACCTTTAAGTTCAAACCTAACTGACTTTAGACGCCAGCGCCTCCTCAGAACAAACACCTCCCGACTCGTCTAGGAGATAACCCACGCCTCTCACCGTCTTTATGGATTTAGTTCCAAACGGTAGATCAATTTTACGCCTAAGGTATCCGATATACACCTCAACTATGTTGGAGTCTCCCTCAAAGTCGTAGTCCCATACATGTTCGATAATCTCTCTTTTGGTAAGGACTCGGCCTTTAGATCTCAATAGCAACTCAAGAAATGAGAACTCCCTCGAAGTAAGGTCGATCTGAAGGTCTCCACGCTTCACCGTATGACTTGCTGGATCCAACGTGAGCTCCCCGGCACATAGAACCGGTGGACGACTTTCAATACCTCTTCTGAGGAGAGCTCTAATCCTGGCCAAAAGTACTGTGAACGAGAACGGTTTCTTTAAGAAGTCATCAGCTCCAGTATCCAAAGCCTCGGCTTCATCAAGTTCCCCATCTTTTGCAGTAAGCATTAAGATCGGCGTCCAGATCTCTTCTTTGCGCAATGTATCGGTTAGCTTAAACCCATTCATGCCTGGTAACATTATGTCTAAGACTATTAAGTCATAAGAGGTCTCTTTCGCCATACGAAGGCCCTCGAGACCGTCACGAGCCAAGTCCACTGCAAAACCCTCTGCGCTGAGTCCACGCTTTAGAGCTTCACCAAGACTAACTTCATCGTCAACAACCAGTACTCTCACGTAAGAAACTCCTCCTTGGTCGGCGCAACCTTGATGCTAAAGACCTTTCCTGAGACGTTCCATAGTTGTAACTATGAGCCTCTTATGAACCACCATACACTAAGTTAACATCAAAAGAAGGAGAGGAAAGACATGAAAATCGAGGTCGATTACGACAGGTGTCAATCGAATGCGGTATGTATGCAGATTGCACCAAACGTATTTGAAGTGCGAGAAGATGGATACTTATACGTACTAATCGACGCACCAGAGGAGGCGTTGCGACCGTTGATAGAAAAAGCAGTGGCGAGCTGCCCCACTCAAGCGATTAAGATCATTTAGTTCTATCCGGCCTTAGTGGTTAATCTAGATGAAGAGACGATGTGTAATCGTTGGAGCTTCTCTTGGTGGCTTTCGTAGCGCCCAGCAGCTCAGAAGAGCGAGTTTCGACGGAGAGATAACTCTAATTGGAGAGGAGTCATACCCGTCTTATCAACGACCACCTCTTTCAAAACAGCTACTTAAAGGCACTTTCCCAGTTGAACGGTGCTACCTGCGTGGTAGCGTTTCGGAACCTTTCGCACTTAAACTAGGGGTCCGCGCTACCTCTTTAGACCCAAGTAACAGGCGTATCGTACTCAACAACGATACCGTTATCGAGTACGACTGCGCAATAATTTCCACAGGAGCACAACCTTTTACGTTCCCAAAGGTTCTACCTTCACGCAGGGTAATCTACCTCAGGAATATTGAAGATAGCATCCATATCAGAGATCAGATTAAAAACAGTGCACGCATTGGAGTCGTAGGCGCTGGCTTCATCGGCTCAGAGGTAGCCTCTTCACTATCCAACCAAGTAGAAAAAGTAGTCCTATTTGATAGCGAAGAACACCCGATGAGTAAAGTGGTAGGTCCATATATATCCCAAATACTCAAGGAACTTCACCAAGAACACCTTGTAGAGACAGTTTTTGGAAGCTCGGTATCGATAGTTGACTCTGAAACCGAAGAGTTCGTCTGGATCGAAACGCCTACAGAGAGACTTCCATTTGATATGGTAGTTATCGGAGTTGGAGTAAAGCCAGCTACTCAGTGGCTAAGTGGAGTTGACTCACTTGAATTCGACGCAGTTGGCGCTCTAATGGCAGACGACAAAGGAAAGGTTTACGGCGCCGACGCTCTTTATGTCGTTGGGGACGCTTCGAGCTGGTTCCATCCTCTCTACAAGAAGCAGATCCATGTCGAGCACTTCGAAACAACAGTCAGCCAGGCAGTACAGGTGGCGAAAAGTATAACTCAAACTCCGAGTGATCCCATTGAACTTCCTTTCGCCTGGACGGAACAGTATGGTCAATTAATTCAAACCGTTGGCTTGAGGATGTCAGACTCAGAGGATGAAGTCCTCCGGCATTCAAATCACACATTAGTACTATTCCACTCTTCCAACAAAACAACTGGTGCTGCTCTTTTGAACTGCAGCGAAGAACTCACATGGGCTAAGAACGAGATCTTGTCATCCCTCTCAAGCGACTCAGAATAGACTTCAGCACTGTTCGGCCGTACACTAGAAGCCACCATTCTTAAATCGGCCGTTACCAAGAACGTCACATACGCTCATGTAAAAGTACTTTAGGGACCGAACGAGTCGGTCCCTAACAATTCGGCTGCTTCAACAGCCTCCCCTCCGAAACCTTTGGCTTTTCGTGCCTGAGGACACCTTAGCACAACGGTGACGCACGTCACAAATTAATCAAGAGTTAGTATGGTACCTTAGAACGGAAACGGAGCTTCTGCTTCTATTGACGCGTACTCTTTATAACCCGTCCGTTCTAGATCTTCAGCTAGTTCAGGTCCGCCTTCAGCTACAAACTCACCATGTGCTAAAACTAATACTCGCTCTACTGTCAGTTCTCGTAGCAGCCTTGAGTAGTGAGTAATTGCAACTACGGCCATCGCTTTTTGGATGCTCAAACTATCTATACGCTGAGAGACCTGCCTTAAAGCATCTATATCCAAACCTGAGTCGATCTCATCTAAAATGGCGAGCTTCGAGGGGACCAAAGACAACAGC
>JAKBGL010000018.1 GCA_021833085.1 Actinomycetes bacterium
AAAGACCACAGGGGTCAGCGACCCAAGTTAGATGTTCCTGGCGTTGTCCTAGCCTCCGCCGCTATGTTCTCGATCGTATATGGGTTCTCTCATGCGGAGACTTCAAGCTGGTCCAACAGCATAACTATCGCATTTCTAGTTGCAGCCTTAGTACTTCTCGTAAGTTTTGTATTCGTCGAGACTAAGGTATCGCATCCGCTACTACCTATGCGAGTAGTTCTCGATCGCAACCGAGGAGGCTCGTACCTCTCCGTGTTTATCGCCTCAGTCGGCATGTTCGGTGTATTCCTCTTTTTGACCTACTACCTCCAAGAGACCCTGCACTACTCGCCTGTAAAGACCGGATTAGCGTTCATTCCAATGATCGCCCTCTTGGTAGTAGTTGCAACATTTACAACCGCCAAGTTTCTACCAAAGTTTGGTCCTAAGTATCTCGTTTCGACAGGCATGTTGATAGCAGCAGTAGGAATGCTAATGCTTGGTAGAGTCGGTATCAATAGTAGCTATACCTCTGTCGTTCTACCTGCGCTGCTAATCCTTGGAGCAGGTCTTGGTGGAATCATGGCACCATCGATGAACACAGCAACTGCCGGAGTAACGCCAGCGGACGCAGGAGTCGCATCTGCTACGGTCAATACATCTCAACAGATCGGTGGGTCGATCGGTACGGCACTTCTAAACACCCTGGCTGCGTCTGCTGGTACTGCCTTCCTTGCCGGAAAAGTTGCGAACAAGCAGATCGTCGCTGAAGCGGCTGTTCACAGCTACCTTGCTGCATTTCGATGGTCCGCTCTCGTATTCGTCGTCGGCGGCATCATTGCCGGTTCGCTTCTAAAGCCGGGTGCACCACAGGTCCAAGAGAAAGCAGAGAGTCGGCCCGTAGCGATACACTAAGAGAGGTTTCCATCAATAACTTTCGTCCAGTTTCCCTGAAAACCGGGCTGATAACCTGAGGGCTAGACCATAACTTTACAAACCTCAGCGGTTTGTAAAGTTATGGTCTCAAAGGCCTCTCGCATATGTTCCTTTAAATATGTAGGTACTCATCTCGGGATCCTTGGTCCTAACTTTTTTGGATGACGCCAAGAAGGAGTTTCAAAATACTAAGTAAATACTATAGAGTTGATACGTTAGGTTATCGTTCTCTAGGCATTTAGAAAGTCCCGGGCAAAGACCCCATGATACCCGTAAAGCCCAAGCACATTCCACTGTCATTGCACCATAGATCGGTTCTAAAAATTCTACTAGCAGCGACGTTGTGGGGCTTATCAGGCACGGCTGCACAAGTGCTTTTTCATGACACTCACCTATCCACACTATGGGTACTAGCAGTAAGGACTGAGTTTGGAGGAGGGCTCCTGCTCCTGTATCTAATTACAACAAAAGGGAGTAACGAGCTACTAAAAATTGTTAGACAACCAAGAGCGCTGATCGGAGTCGTTCTCTATGGAGTCGCCGCTTTAGGTGGAGTTCAACTTACATATTTCTTAGCGATAGCGCATGGAAATGCCGTCTCTGCAACCTTACTTCAGTACGGTTCCCCAGTAATACTCTTTACGTGGAGTCTGATATCTATAAAGTTCAGAATGTCGCGCAGAAATCTACTAGAGGCATCTGCTACGCTACTCCTTGTCCTCATAGGCATTTTAGCCGTATTGACAAACGGTAGTTTCTCTGCACTCGCCATCCCTATCCCTGGAGTCGTTTGGGGATTAATCTCAGCGGTTGTCGCCGCACTGTATATGAAGGCACCGACGCGGCTACTCAAAGACTACGACTCTGCATATATCGTTGCGATCGGACTTACCAGCGCGGGAGTCGTCCTCTCCCCTTTTTGGTTCCTGTCAGTACCAGCACACACCCCGACTCTGAGTATGATCGGACTCTTGGCGTTCATCGTCATCGCTGGTACTTCAATCAGCTTCTCGTTGTTTATCAACTCCCTCAAAAATCTCCCTCCCTTTGAAGCAAGCGTCATATCATGCGCTGAACCCGTAGCTGCTGGAGCTGCTAACGTACTCTTTTTAGGATTCCCACTTCACTTAGCAACAGTTGTTGGCGGTGCACTCACAATGACCTCTGTAGTGTTTATGTCCTCGCGACAAAATCAGCAGCGCCTAGAACCTGATTAAGACCTGTTATAAGTTCTTTCAACTTTGTGTTATCATTTATTTTCTGTCCGTCCCCATCGACAATGTAAAACGTATCCACAACGTCAACGCCCATGGTCAAAATCTTCGCGTGGCGAATATCAAATCCCCGCATCGATATCTCCCGAGCGAGTTCGAAGAGAACCCCTCGACGATCACTAGTCCAGATCTCGACAACCGAAGCCGAATCAGACACATCGTCTAACATAGAGACGCGAGATTTAAGAACTCCTTTGTCACGGGTATCCTTCCAATCGTGACGGTACGACGACGACTGTTTGGTTCGCTTGATTTTCTCAAGCAAAAAGGCCTCGTCGTTTAGTGCTTTCTTCAAAGTTGCCTTGAACCTCTGATAGTTCGGTTCGCCACCGGACCAAGAACCCACCCTAAAGGCATCTATAGCCACTCCATCACGTTCAAATACGTCTGCCGAAACTACCGAAATCCCTGACACCGCTAAAGAGCCCACCACAGTAGCAAAAAGTCCCGTCTTGTCACACGCTCCGACGTAAAGATGATCTTCCACAGCGACGATCGCATATCCGGAACTCGCTTTCGTTACAAGTTCCTCCAGTATGTAAGAGGGCAGTTTTGGTTCTCTAGACAGGTGGACACCTTCGTCTAAAAAGCGTCTCACCTTGAACTCAAGCTCGGCGAGTAGAGACGTCTTCCACTTGCTCCAAGGAACGACGCCAGTAGCGATCGAATCAGCTTCGGTAAGCACTGTGAGAAGTTCTAGGACTTCGGAGCTACCCATCTTCTCAGCTACCGTTTCAACTGTTGTGGGATCTGATAGATCTCGCCTTGTAATAACCTCAGCCAGCAGTAGATGGTGCTCAACCAAGACCGCTAATATCTCACCATCTTCCTCGGAGAAGCCCAGACGCTCAGCCACTGTTTTGACCAAATCTCTCCCGATCTTCGAATGGTCACCAACTCGCGCTTTCCCAAGATCATGCAAAAGGGCAGCGAAAAGAAGAAGGTCTGTTCTGTGTACACGATCTCGCAACGAAGACGCCACCTTCGCCGTTTCGATTAGGTGACGATCAACGCTGTAACGGTGAAACGCATTCGGCCGCCGAAGAAACCTCATCTCTTCCCACTCCGGTAAAATGCTACACCAAAGACCCGATACGTCTAGAAGATTCCAAATCTCAAGTAACTGATCTCCTCTTTGCAGTAGGCTTAAGAAAGCGTTCCGATCTTTCTCGGACCATTTTTTTGAACCATCTAATCGATAAGCCTCCTTTATGTGTTCGAGCCTGCTCAGGGAACGGTCCAGTCCGTGTTTTAACTGGTCTTCAATAGCCACAACTATCTCATGGACAGATGGAGTCGATAGGTCTGCCGCAGGCCAAGTTCGCTCGAGAGGCCGATCAAGATTCCCACTCGCCTTAGCACTCTTTCCAGCTCGAGAGTTTAGGTTTTTTTTCGACAGAGGTGCTAACGCTTCTTGCAACAATACGGAGACCCGTTGAGCATCTCTCGCATATGGGTAGATCAAGTTTGACACATCGGGAATTCCAAGTTTTGATGCTAGTTCAACTTGATCCAAGAGCGAAAGACGGTCTTGGGCCTTTGGATTTACTCTATAGAGCCACTCACGTAAGAAACTCTGCCGTTTCGCGACTTCGGTTAGAAATGCCATATCCGCCTCGAAGCCGCCGATTCCAAGTTTCACGATGGATCTCAAGATCGACACATCTCGAGTTCCGCCTGCAGACTCCTTCAGATTGGGCTCGAGGTCGAATGCCACTGTGCCAAAGCTCTCATGCCTCTCAGCCACAGACCATAGTATATCCGCGTTATAAAGGGCAACTCTCGAACGCACTTCCCTATCTATAAGACTCCACGTCTTGTCAAACAGATCGGAGGAACCAGTTAAGAATCGGGCGTCAAGGAGACCAAGAAGGACCCGATGATCTGAACGTAGGTTATCGATGACCTCCGTCGGACTACGCACAGAGTGATCCACTGAGATTCCGCTGTCCCATAGGGGATACCAGATAGAGTCAGCCACTTGAGCAACCTCATCTGCAGAGACCTTCGCCTCATGAAGCAACAAAATATCTATGTCGCTTTGAGGTACGAGCTCTTTACGACCATAACTACCAACCGCCACTAAGCAGAAGTTCGTACTAAGGTGAGCCAAATTAACTATCCAGCGATCTACCTCGTCTGTAAATACTGCAGAAAAAGAGACGTCCTCTTTCCCTATAAGTTCATCTCTTAGGTGTGCAAGGTAGGAAGTAGTCGCTATAGTGCCTCTAACCCTCTCTCGCCAGTCCTGACCCTGATTACATCCTCAACAGGAGTGACCCAGATCTTTCCATCTCCGATCTTGCCCGTGTTCGCGATCTTCGATATCGCGCCAACTATAGCTTCGACGTCGTAGTCGTCAACGACTACCTCAATCTTCGCTTTAGGCACGAAGCTAACTTTGTACTCAGCCCCCCTATACACCTCAACGTGGCCACTTTGACGGCCAAAGCCTTGGACTTCAGTAACGGTCATTCCCTTCACATCATGCTTGGAAAGTTCTTCGCGCACCTCTTCCAACTTAAAGGGCTTAATCACGGCGGTAATTAGCTTCACAAATCCTCCTAGTTAGGTTCCAGTCCCACTACTTAGAATCTAATCTCTAAGACGCTAGATAAAAAGTATTTCACAGTAGCTTCGACTCTGTTACAACTAAGTTAACACAAAGACATTTTCAATATACGACACGTTTCGACTAGCACCGTCACTCACTCCTAAGCAACACGAACTCCTATGACGTTGAAACTCTAAAGACTGAGTGTCTCTCGTCTTAGGCCATCAACGGCGGGCTAGATACACGGGCTAGACTAAGAGATACATCTCTTCAAATCCACGCAAGGTCAAAGACTCCTTTCGACGGTAGTCCTGGATAGTAATAGGTGTCTTAAGTCCTCTGATTAATTCTAGATATACACCAAGCTCCATCTTTGCAAGATAAGAACCCAAGCAGAAATGTGCACCACTCCCAAAACTCATCGGGGCTGGTCCCGTACGCGATAGTGATAATGCATCAGGATCTTCGTAAACCAGGTCGTCTCTATTCGCTGCCCCCAAAAGAGTAGCCACGAAGAGGCCTTCCGGTAGCGCCACACCAAATAAGTCGACCTCCTTTTCTACAACACGTCCGTCAAGTTGAACAGGAGAGTCAAAACGCACCAACTCATCGACCGCCTCTCTTGTAGACACGTCTCCGTCAAGGAATCTCTTGTATTCGCTAGGCGAGTGACAAAGAGCTGCTGTCGCATTGCCGATCAGGTTACCTGTAGTTTCAAATCCCGCAGCGAAGAGCAACATCGCCATCGAGCAAGACTCCTTCTTAGAGAGAGGCACGTCCAAAGAGGCCGAGTTTGAAACTATGGCAGATAAAAGATCTTCTCTCGGATTCTTGATCTTTTCCTCTATCAACTCTTCAAAGTATGAAATAAGCCGCGCTGACGAGGCTTCGGCCTCCTTCGCAACTGAATCGTCTTGATTAAAGTTGAAGTCTAGGGTTTTTGCAATTTTTGAGACATCTGGTTGCAAAGTGAAGCGATCCTCCGCCGGTACTCCAAGTACGTCCCCAATAACCCAAACTGGCAGTGGCAAAGCAAATGAACTTATGAGTTCAGGTTCCTTTGAATCACGCAACTCACCAAAAAGCCTAGATGCAATATCTTTTAACTTTTCCCGCAAAGTCTCTAAGTTAGTCGGGAGGAAAAACTGAGATACCGCTCTTCGCAGTCGGGTATGATTCGGCGGATCTTGAAATAGCATTGAAGGAGGAAGGTCTTGCCGCCTAAGAGACGAAATATTCGATCGACGTCGATCTTCTCGATCGGGGCTCTTGCCGAACTCAGAACGCCGTAGAACTTGTGCGGCACTTTCATAGGTGGTGGCTAATGCGAAGTTATCATTAGCCACCAACACGGGCCCCAAAGAGCGAAACTCACGATAGATTGGGTAGGGATCCTCTCGCACCTCCTTGTCAGCCGCCAAAGTCAGCAGAAGAGCATTGACATCTTTCATATCTACAAACTAACACTTAGCTGCGAGACATCGCGAGTCGATAGATAGTTGTTGCTCAGGGAAAGGATAGGTATGAAACTTACTCGTTCTACCATAAGTGCTCCTTACGACCACCCAATAACTCTTTGCGTTCATGGCCGAAGATTCGAAGGTGCACAACTCATCTCGATCTCTTGCGGTGTCGTCCATAAGCTGTGGATTAGATATCAAGACGACGACTACTTCTTCGAGGAGTCAGAGATTGAAGAGCTTCACGTAGATCCATGACGGGACTATACGCCCTCTCATCCTTTTCCTTTGCAGAAAAGGTGAATAGAGCTGCTCAGGATTCTTCGGCTTGTCGCGATCCATTACAGATGCTGAGTTCTGACTTTTAAGGCCCTGTTTGGTCTTGTTCATGGCATCTCTCGACGTTCTTGGTCACGTCTCTCCTACGGCGCTTAGACATTGATAGACGCATCTACACCTCTGTCGTAGCGGTAGTGGCACGGCGGGCGAAGATCCTTTGCTCTTATAGTTCTTCCCGTTTCCGTGATTTACACTCGACTTAACGCAACGTACTTTCGTATAGAAAGTGTTGAAAGTAACAACTTTGACCATGGAGTAGTGCTATGCACCTTTGGGTAGGCCGTTGACGGAACATCCCGAGCTTTGCAAAGGAATAGATCCGCCGAAGTCGAACTTCTAGTGGGCTACCTTACAAGCGTTTTCAATCGCTTCTTTGGCCGAACAAGTCATGTTATAAAGCTTTAGGTCTGCGCTTGGCGTCGTACTTCCAGCTATCGTAGTTTTCGTCTTTCCAAATACTTATGTATCGAACCTAGGAAGTGTCGAAGCGACGGCGTCCGACAACAAGCAACCACCTTTCGTTAGGAGATAGGCGCTCATGTACGTTACAGTTTTTTAGTTTTATATTACTTCACAACACTACTGCACTACCAATATCCCTAAATCCAACTCCTATATAGGAGTTTTACGTTCCTACTTGGTCATAGCGACCTTTACGAGACAAATCTGTTGATTAGCTCCCCAACACCTTCGACGTAAGAGGTTACCACCTGATCATTCTTCAAAAACACCGCAGGGGTACGACCTGCGCCAACTCCAGATGGAGTTCCAGTTAGAATCAAATCTCCAGGTTCTAGAGTTACAATCTGAGATATGTACGATATCGATTCCTCGACCGTAGTTATCATATTTGAAGTCCTTGAACTCTGCATCTCTACACCATCCACGGAGCATGAGATCCTTAGGTCCAAGGCGTAGTCGACCTCATCCGGCGTTACCATCTCAGGACCGATTGGAGTAGTACGTTCAAAGATCTTTCCTTGAAGAAACTGACTGGTTCTCCTTTGGAAGTCTCGCATAGACACATCGTTCGCCACTACGAAACCCGCTATGTGATCACGGCTATTCTCAGTCGCAACCTTTCGTGCCGTCGTACCAATGATCACACCTAGTTCCACCTCCCAGTCAACGGCATTAGAGAGAGAAGGGATCTCAATGTCGTCAAAAGGTCCGGTCAAAGTTGCTGGAAACTTCGCGAACAAGGTCGGGTACTGTTCTTTACCATGTCCCATCTCTTCGATATGATCGGCATAGTTCAGTCCCAGACAAATGATCTTCGTTGGCGTTAAAACCGTGGGGGCAAGTATCGCCTCTTCACAAGGAACAGTATCTTCCACCTTGAGATCGGCCGCTCTTGTAAGATCACCATCAACTTCTCTCAAAAGTGCCGCTACATCGCCAAAGGGTGTTAACCGGTAGTGACTTCCAAAATTTAGTGCAGCCGCAGTTCGTCCATGAAAACTTAGTGTGGCAAAACGCATGACTACTCCTTGATCATCTTTGAATTGTCTAGTTGTAAAGTACAACATACACATTGAATACGATGAGGAGCACCGATGATGGGCCGAGAATGACAAATACTAGCTTTATGCTGCTATGAAGACAGTCCATCCTTTAGCTGAGACATCTCAATCGTATATGACAATTTGTGGTCTTCACCACATTGTCCATGTCCTTGCGTGTGAAGGTGGGCCTTGATAATCCTAGAACACTCCGCGTTTAGGTATAAAACGAGCTCCGATTTCTCTTCGTCGATCGTGAAGTGAGAGTATTCGCTCCACAGATTACGAGGGAGGTTCCTTGGATTGAAGGGTTTCACATCTCTTGGCACTCTAAGGTAGAGTTTGCGTGCCTCGTCTATAACCCATTCACTGTTACAGGAGACGAGACGGATATATGAATCTAACTCCATCTCGGGTTTTGCGTTATTAGACACCGTTGTCTCCTCCACGTTATCTACCTTACCTTATCGGAACCGACTTGCCTTAGTCGTATATGACATAATTCATATATTTTTCATAATCGCAGTTGGAAGCCAATGCCACAACACCGGTTGAAAAAGCCAGACTCTATCAACCGTTCCGTACGCCGATAAGAACCTTTGAATCAAACTCCTTGCGTTGTGCGTCAGACCAAAGTCGTTCTAACGCATAAAACGAGCGAGTCGACTCATCGAAGACGTTGACGAGGATCGAACCGTAGTCCAAAAGGACCCAGTTACCTTCTTTGAGTCCCTCACTCAAAGAAGGTCTCTTACCGCATAGCTCTCTAACATGTTCAAATATCGCCTCTGACACAGCTCTAACGTGGCGCTCACTATTTCCTGTACAGACGACCAAGTAATCAACTAGGGAGTGCTTACCTCGAAGGTCAAGAGCTAGAACATCGCGTGCACCTTTAACGAGTGCAGTTGACGACGATGTATAGATGACTTCTAGATCTTCTTCAACAACCTCTTCAAAGCTAATCGGACTATCCAAGGAAATCGCCTTTAGCGTATCTCCAACCGCTTTACTCTCCCAAGCTTTCGCATCGGAACCGTTGAACGAATCTATCATCTTCCTCCCACTACCACCTTAGCACTTCTTATGGCCTCGCTCGTCTTTACATAGCCAATGTCGATCCCTACACTCTCTGTGATTTAGTTTTATCTACATAAAAAGACCGTGCTCTTCAATGAACTTGATAGCAAACTCTGGAAGCAAGAAACTGAGTGGACGGCCATCTTTGACTCGCAGTCTTAGGTCGGTAGAGGATATATCTAAAGACGGAATCTCAACGCTTTGCCACGTGTCCCACCCCAAGATACTCTTTGGTATCTCAAATCCGGGTCGAGTTACAACTATCAGACTGCTCAGTTTTGACAGTTCATCACCCCGTTCCCAGGTATGCATCTCCAGCGCTGCATCTGCGCCAACTACCAAAAAGAGGTCGTCCCCTGGGTACATCTCTCGGTAGTGAGCCAAGGTGTCATACGTATATGATCTACCTCCACGTCTAATCTCTACGTCCGAGGCGACATAGCCCTCCATATTCGAGACCGCTTGACGAACAAGATCAAAGCGAGTCTGTGCCGGGGTTAAGTATCGTGCGTTCTCCTTTTGCCACGGCACGTTGGCAACTACCAAGTGAATCTCGTCAAGAGCTCCGCTAAATTTAGCATTTACCGCCGCTACTAGATGGCCGATATGTATTGGGTCGAAGGTACCGCCAAAGATACCTATGTTCATCCCTACTTTCCCCCAAGAGCCGCTACCACGGGGGCAAAACTATCGACATCGTTCTCATGGATGCTCCAGTAGCTAAAGCCAAATCGCTCACGTCGCACCTGAAGCTGTTCAACTACGCTTTCAACGTTACCAACAAGCACTGGGGGCATCTTATATGCCTCCAGTGCTTCCACTCCAAGCTGTGCCGAGATCTCTTTCACAACCTTGTTATGGTCGTCACCTACATAGACAAATGCGCTTCGACAGTGTAGTTCAACCTTGCGCTCAAACTCGTCTAACTTAGCCTTCACTAGCGAGACCTTTTCTTGATAACTCTCCTCGTATAACTCGCCTAACGTCTCTTTAGCGTTTTCCCCCCAACGCAGAGACGGATTGATACTTACGACATCAGCGAAACGAGCAGCCAGAGCAAGAACTCGTGGACCACCTCCACCTACTAAAATCTTAGGTACAATATCGGGTGTCATCGATGGATAGAGCTGAAACTCTGAGGCCTCATAGTATGAACCTGAATAGCTAAAGCGGGACTGCAAGAAACTCGTCTTAATCAACTCAAGAGACTCCTTGAGGCGTGATATCCTCACTCGAGAGGGATCCATTGCGATACCGAGTTGACTGTAGTCACTTTCTTGCCACCCGGCTCCAATACCAAGTTCAAAACGTCCTTTTGACAAAAGAGCCAACGTTGCTGCCTCTCGAGCTAGCAGCAAGGGGTTTCGGAGATCGTTAGAGACAACCATCGTACCTATAGTGAGATCGGTCTTTGCAGCTAGATAGCCAAGGGAAGAAAGTGGCGCAAAGGAGTTATCTACATGATCTGGAAGTGTAACCGTACCGAAGCCGAGTCGTTCCAGTTTCGAAACAACCCCTTCCCAATCATCGACGGAATTAGCTGACTTCAGTTGCACTCCAAAACGAAATGGATACATTGGCAAAATAGTAGATGATCTTGCGTACATTAGTACCGTTCAGATATCGATTCTTACATGAGGTTAGTAACATGTAAGATGGAAACGTGTGACCAAAGCGCACAGTTGCGAGGGTAGACGTGAACGCAATACGATTAGAGAAAATTCGGATAAGAGATGAGAGAGAGCTATATGGGCTGGACACCGTGGGACTGGAAAGAACTCAACGTTGCACAACAGCCTGAGTGGCCAGATCTAAACCAGCTTGAACTCGTTGAGAAAGAACTCTCTACATACGCTCCGTTAGTTTATCCCACTGAGATAGAGACTCTAAAAGATGCGTTAGCCAAAGCCACGAAGGGGGAGGCCTTTCTTCTTCAAGCAGGGGACTGTGCAGAATCGTTCAACGATCACTCTGCCCAAAACGTACGCGATCGACTAAAGGTTATCCTCCAAATGGCCGTAGTACTAACGTACTCTTCTGGAGTGTCGGTGATTAAAGTCGGACGCATGGCTGGACAGTACGCCAAACCACGGTCCTCTCCTACGGAAACGTATCAAGGGGTCGAACTCCCATCATTTCGCGGTCATATAGTTCACTCCGATGAACCAGATCTAGGAAAACGTACACCTGATCCAAAAAGACTTCTTAGAGCGTACCAACAGTCGTTATCGACGATCAATATCTTGAAATCGCTGACGACCGGGGGTTTCGCAGACCTCTCCCAGGTTCACACTTGGAATCAAGAGTTCGTCGCCTCCTCTTCAGAGGGAGAACGTTATGACGCAATCGCCACAGAGATCACAAGGGCGCTCAACTTCATGGAAGCTTGCGGAATCAATCTCGAAAAAGAGGTCGCGCTAAAACAGGTCCAGTTCTGGACCTCACATGAGGCTCTCCTTCTGGGATATGAGACGGCACTTACGCGTATAGACCCTAAAAGCAAAAGATACTACGATCTGTCTGCGCACATGATTTGGATTGGCGAAAGAACTCGAGATCTAAACGGTGCCCACGTACGCTTTGCCTCAGGTATATCAAATCCCATAGGTCTAAAGGTCGGACCCAAGATGTCGGTCGAGGAGTTAGACGAGCTGTGCAAGGTGCTAAATCCAGAGAATATCCCGGGCCGACTAACCCTAATTACTCGGATGGGCGCAGAGACCCTAAGGTCTCGTCTTCCTACGCTCATCGAACAGGTTCAAAGAAGTAGACATAACGTACTATGGACCTGCGATCCAATGCATGGAAACACCTTCACCTCTACGCAAGGTCTAAAAACCAGACGTTTTGATGATGTCATTGGCGAAATTAGAGCCTTCTTCGAAATTCATCGAGAGATCGGTACTTGGCCAGGCGGCATTCACATAGAACTCACCGGAGATGACGTCACCGAATGTCTTGGAGGATCGCTAGAGGTGTTCGAGAATGAACTTGACACACAGTACAACACGATCTGCGATCCGCGCTTAAACGCCAGGCAGTCACTAGATTTAGCCTATCATGTAGCAGAAATGCTATTTTAGCGCTTGTAAAGACACTCCCTGTGAATATATTGTTATTGATCTGTTAGAGATTAACGGTCTTTCTTTTCAGAATTGACCAAAACGTGCCGACTTAAGGTGTGCAATTCAATCAACACAAGGAGAGCCGCTAGTGGTAAGAAAGATCGCTTCCATACTAACCGTACCCGTGCCTATACTTTCACTACTTCTCTCCCTTGCACTCATCGCCGGGGCCTTTGTCTTAGCTCCAAAAAACCCAACATCAAGTAGTACTAGACCGCTTCAAGGAGCCAAGCTGGCTAACTCTTCAGGCGTCCCAGGGTACCTAGAGGTTGGAGCTGATGGATCGATCTACTCCTTCTCAACACCTAATCTTGGTGGGATGGGAGGTCACCCACTGAACAAACCCATCGTCGGTATGGCCTCAATGCCCAATGGGTTAGGGTACTGGGAGGTAGCTTCTGACGGGGGTATATTTACCTTTGGACAAGCGCAATTTTTTGGTTCCATGGGAGGCCACCCACTGAACAAACCCATCGTCGGTATGGCTTACGACCCTGCGACTGGCGGGTACTGGGAGGTAGCTTCTGACGGGGGAATCTTCTCTTTCAACGCTCCATTTTATGGTTCCATGGGAGGCAAACCGTTGAACCAACCCATCGTCGGAATGGCAGCTACTCCAGACGGCAAGGGGTACTGGCTGGTAGCTTCTGACGGCGGTATATTTACCTTTGGTGACGCTGGGTTCTACGGGTCAATGGGAGGCCACCCACTGAACAAACCCGTGGTCGGAATGGCAGCTACTCCAAACGGATTAGGTTACTGGGAGGTAGCTTCTGACGGCGGTATATTTACCTTTGGTGACGCTGGGTTCTACGGGTCAATGGGGGGACATCCACTGAACAAACCCATCGTCGGAATGGCAGCTACTCCAAGCGGATTAGGTTACTGGGAGGTAGCTTCTGACGGCGGTATATTTACCTTTGGAAACGCTGGCTTCTCCGGGTCCATGGGAGGGCAGTCTATTCCAGCTCCCGTTGTCGCAATAGCGACAACCGAGGTAACCTCACTCGTTGCCCCTGGCGCCACCGGACATGACATCTCAAACTGGCAGTGCGGTGGATTTCCGCCTCAAGCACCCCTTTACGTCGTTGAGATCAGTGGTTGGCCATACGCGCAGACAACACCCACTTCGTGTCTACAAAGTGAGGTCGCATGGGGAGGTCCACAGACTCAGTTCTACATGTTTATGGGAGACAACACGCCAATCCCACCCGGAGCGCCAACTCCGCCTCCTTGTCCCGCTGGACTAAGTCAAGGCGACTGCGCGGGATGGCAAGATGGTTACAGTCAAGCCGCGTACGCTTACGGTATCTCACAAAATGTTGGAGTTCACTCATCTGTATGGTGGCTAGACGTTGAGACCTCTGCTAATAGTTGGAGCTCTTCTCAGAGTCAAAACTACCAGGCCATTCTTGGAGCAATCGCCGCTCTGAAGTCAGATGGTGCGCTCGTTGGAGTATATTCGACTTACTTACAGTGGCCAGAGATTGCAGGAGCGTCGGCCGCGCTTCCCTCGGGCACTCCTATTTGGGTAGCAGACTGGAATACTAGCAATCCTGCTGCCGCCTGCTCACAAGCGACACCCTTTGGGGGTGGATTTTTAACCCAGGTCCAAACGCTCCCAACAAACTTTGATAACGACGTATCTTGCTAATCACAGCTAGCTAGAAACATAGAAAAGACAGTAGTCATAGTTTCGTGTAGCTATCTATAGAAGACTTCTGAGCGACCATCAATACCGCTGGTATCTCTCAAGATCCAATGTGCGATCACGCATTGGACAACTTCTCTAGATCAAACGAGCAAGCGCAAAGCCCTTTAACGGAGAACCCTCAACGACAAGGGCCCTCCCTTCTCCAAACCAGACACCCATGTCTTTTGAAACTTGACCTTCTAAAAAGAGTCTGGTGAAACTCTCTACGACACCAAAGTGTGTCACCAGAGCCACATAGTTCGCAGAGTAATCCTTCTCTAGAAGTTCTACAAGGTAGCGAGTCCGCAGGTTCAGATCCTTTATCGACTCTCCACCGGAGGCGATAGGATGATCATCATGAAGATAAGCTCCATATCCTCCAAGATCATCGAAGCTCAATGAATCGGTCACCCCTGGATGAACCTCACACAAAAGACATGTCGGAAAGCCTATAGGCGCCCCGAGAACGCCTCCCAAAATTAGAGCGCTCTGTCTCGAACGTCGCATCACTGAGCATAGAATAAAATCTGGCACGAGGGCAAGCCTTAGAAGTTTCTCTCCGACATCTCTTGCCTGTACCACGCCCTTAGGTGTAAGACCCATGCATCCCCGGTGTCCGCCAACAACCCTATAGTCACCCAACTGAGACTGCCCATGTCTAATTAGAGTAAGGC
>JAKBGL010000019.1 GCA_021833085.1 Actinomycetes bacterium
GTCAGTTGAGTAAGAGAAGTACTCCCATAGCGAGTACTTATCCTTCTTCTCCGGCATAGGAGCTTCGCCACCCCAAAGCTTGGCTATCGGATGGTTTAATGCACCTAGTCCGATAAACCATGCCACCGTAGCGAAGATCGCACCAAGCAGCCAAGAGACGTCGTTTGTTCCGCTGTTTTGGACTGAGGCATAATGTCCTGCAATGACATTGCCCCACCAGTGACCAAAGAACCAGCCACCAGCGCCAAGTATCGTCGCTGAGACTATGTTCCCACGGGCAAACCATCTGACTGCGGTTGATCCGCCAGCACCGCCAGACTGACCCACGCCAGTCGACTGCGACATATCAATCGCCATTAATATTTCCCTCCCATTCGTGAGATTGATTAACTTGGAGATCCAGAATAACTTCTGTCTCCACTACGAAACGAGTTACTCGCTTAACCATTGAAGTACTGTCCACCAGCGACGTTGTCATTTGGAACATATACGCTTGAGTACTTCGGCAAGAGCTTCGTCAAAGGCGCATTCTGCGTTTCCATACTGGTCGCCCACTGATAGAAAGCGCTCTGGGACACCACTTTGCCGTAGTTATACATTGCACCATGCCAAATACCACAGAGTTCGTCACAGCGCACTACGAACCTACCAGTCTGCTGAGTCTTGGTATAAGCGACGTTATTAACCTCAGGGTTAGCGTCAGCCTTCACACCAAGCTGATATGCCCAAAAGTCATGGATAACATCAAGAGACGTAACGTTGAACTGTATCTCGGTATTTACCGGTAGAACCAACGAAGTCGTCTCCATTCCACCAAACTGTGGCCAACGGTAAGTAAAGCGCCACTGCTGGGCTATTACCTGAACCTGAAGCATATGGGTCGTATCTGCTGGCTTCCAGATAGGTGAAGGGCCTTCACCAACACCTGCGCCAGCCGGTATAACCAACTCGTAGGTTCCAAACCCTGCTAGCGTAAGAACCAAGACGGCGGTAACTGCGTACCAGAGCGCTTGAGTCTTGCGATTGCCTTTCATGTAGTAGCCGTCTTCGTGATCGCCGCGATCGCGGAACTTGACTATTACATACGCTCCATATACCCAGACCATATACAGCACGGGCACTGACATAACAGTAAGAACTTTGAAGTCAAACTGCTGTCCTGCTGCAGATGTCGTCATGGTACCAGGAGGCATGTGAGGTCCCCACACGAACCAAACCACCAGGTCTGTAATCAACGAAAGGATAAACCATATCGCTACGATTCGAGAACCGTGCTTTCTGGCTATCGCTGCTGGAGAACCACTATCTTCTGTTTTTAGTGCCACTACTTCACCACCTCAACAAATCCAGCCATGTAACCGATACTTTGCATAGGTCCGCCGTTCCCATTCAAGTACCCAAGACCACAGGGGATAAAGCACTGCCACCGATAGTTGTGCACAGTTTTACCTGAGTAAAAGGTGAACTCGATAAGGTTATGAGCCTCACTCGGATTGCATGGTCCGACTTCACAAAAGTTCTTGGCTTCGCCGTTTACACCAGGAAGCGCAACGTTTACACCAAGACCCGGCACATCAAAGTTATGAGCAACGCCATTTCCTGCATAGGAGTTCACCAGACTTACTGACTGTCCATTTACAGTGATTGCATTTCCAACGGTGCCAATCTCTTTACCCCAATACGGGTTTCGAAGTGCACCACCGCTGTCGTACTCATATAGTTTCACATGCACATACGTGTTTACGGGAACCGTAAACAGCGTTGTCTGCTTGTACTGTCCATTAGCTCCCTGTATCCAATAACCCACCCATGTAGGATGAGGTCCAACGCCCACGGCACCGTCTACTTGCATCGTCACGTTTACCGTGTTCGGCTGCGTAGCAGCTGGCACCGCCGATACCACTGGCGGACTTGTACGTAGATAACCAAATATGCCGAATAGAATAAGTCCTATAGCGGCTGCAAAGGCGACTAAGACGAGACCCGCTCGTGCTCCTTTCGACAACCTAACCCCCTTTTCAGTTAGTAGTTAGCGTCAACCAATAATTACCATGCTTATACTGAACAACTTGAGCATCCATTGCTCGTGCGACCGAAGCACTGTCGAAAGATCCATCTGGATCCGTGACAGAGGCTTCTGGTCCTTCCCATCGGTAGTCCACACCAAAGAGGATTTCACGATCCTCTAAGAGCGGTCTAACCGAAACCTTAAAGAGTTCACCAAGCCACTTGGCGTTCTGCTTTAAAACCTTCATCGTGTAGATCTTCGGCCCATCGCGCCCTTCAGACCTTATCACTGAGAAAAACCTTAGACTCGACTGAGGCTTAATGCGAAGCATCTGAGAACTCATCTACTTAGAAACCTTTTCTAATGCTTTCAGGTTCTGCATTAAAACACTCTTACTCATGGTGCCAAGAATCTCTCGATAGATCTTGCCACTGGGCTCAACAAACAAAGTGGTAGGTAGTCCCACCAACTTAAAGGCTCCCTGCAGAGACACCTTAGGATCGAAAGCAACCGGGTACGTAACACCGTACTTTGAAAGAAACTTGGTCGCTGAAGATCTCACGTCGTTCTCGTCCACTCCCAAGAACGTAACGCGACTCGAGAATTCTTTAGAGGTCGTTGCCAGCGTCGACATCTCCGCTTGACAAGAGGTACACCACGACGCAAAGAAGTTGATAACCGCTGGTTTACCGGCCACAAAGCTCGAACCTATTTGCGCTGGTCCTTGAAGTCCAGCAAGCGAGAAGTTCGGTAGTTGTTTGCCCTGTAAAGGACCGGTCAAAGTGGTACCCGATTCACTAGCAATAAGATTGTTAGTTGCACCGTGTGCCTTTACCACGACTGTAGAAAGATACACTGCAAATACCACGACGAAGATTGCCGTCACCAGTAAGACCATTGCAAGAACTTTCTTTGGTGAATGCGGTAAAAAAGTACGAGTCTGCTCCGGGCCTCGAACCACTGAAGCCCGCTCTTTAAACGTGGTAGACAAGTACATCCACCCCCATAAAGATAAACAGGAGCATGAGATAGGTAATGGAGTAAGAAAACACTCTCATAGCAACCTTGGGACTCTCGGTCTTGAATAGTCGGTATGAGTAACCAAAGAACCCAGCCCCTAAAGTCAACGCGGCCAAATCATACAATAGACCCAGGTGAGCTACAGGGCCTAGCAACAGGGTCACCGCAGTCAATATCAGCGTATAAACCATAATCTGAATAGATGTAGAACGCATCGACGTTACGGAGGGCATCATCGGCACATTCGCCTTTGAGTAGTCCTCTTTGTATCTAAAAGCCAAAGCCCAAAAGTGTGGCGGTGTCCACAGGAAGATTATCAGGAACATAAGTAGAGAAGACAAAGTTATATTATTTTGAACTGCTGCCCACCCAACAAGCACCGGCACCGCTCCAGCCGCTCCACCAATCACAATGTTTTGTGATGTCGACCGCTTAAGCCACAAAGTGTAGATAAAAATATAGAACAACGCCGCTGATAAGGCAAGCACAGCAGAAAGAAGGTTGTCGCCGCTGTAGAGCATCGCGAATGCGACGACCTCTAAAGCCGCTGCAAACACAAGTGCACCTGTTGGGGTTACATCTCCAGTCACCAGTGGTCGATGTTGTGTTCGCTTCATAACCGCATCTATGTCACGATCAAACCACATGTTCACAGCGTTTGCCCCACCCGCTGCCAAAGTTCCGCCGATCACAGTTATCACCATCTTCCAAAGAGATGGGACTCCCCCTTTAGCCACCACCATCGCTGGAACGGTTGTAATGAGAAGCAGCTCGATTATCCGCGGCTTCGTAAGGGCCACGTAGCCCCGTAACTGCCGCGAGATGGGAACTGCCTTTGACGCCGATATATACGAATCCATTCACCCTTCACTTTCAAACCAGCTACCGTAAACCGCTTACTGTCCGAGTAGAACTTTCTATATTCTCCACCTTAGCCTATGAGTTAAGTTATGGAAAGGTAAAGAAACATTAGTCTGAGAGTAAAGCAATAACCTTACTTAGAAAGTTAACAGAAAAAACCAAGAAATGGGACCGATTATCACAAAAAATCGCGTTGAAGATCTAAAAACTCTTCTTCGACATCGTAAAGATGAAGCTATTTTTATATCTAAGTTAGAAAACGTTAGATATCTGACGGGATTCACTGGATCCAACGGCGCTCTCTTGGTCTTCACCCACCAAGACATATCGCCTATTTTCTTTACAGATAGCCGTTATGAAGAACAGTCGGCGATCCAACTGACCGCCTCGAACTGCGAAGACATCAAGGTCTTGGTAAGTCGTCCCAATGGGCCTAAGTTGCTCGAACAGGTCAGTTCAGAGGCGTTACGGCACGACATTCAAACTTTACTCATCGAGTCTTCAGATCTGAGAGTCTCCGCCCTCGAAGAGCTAGGCACCTTTCTTGCCACTCACATCGACACTAAATCTTCCATCGGAGTAGTGGAGTCGCTTCGGCGCAAAAAAGACGACGCAGAGTTGCAAGCGATAGAACGGGCCTCTGAGATCGCTGACCAGGCGCTTATACGAGTAAAGGGATTACTTCGCGAAGGTACGTCGGAGCGAGACTTCGCAGTTGAATTAGAGTACCAGATGATGAAGCTCGGTGCAGATGAGAGATCCTTTGCATCTATCGTCGCTAGTGGGCCGAGATCGTCTCTCCCTCATGGACATCCGACCGACAGGGTCATAGCCGAAGGCGACGTGGTGATAGTCGACTTTGGAGCAATCTACAACGGATATCACTCCGACTGCACTCGAACGTTTTCCATAGGCGAACCCACTCCTCAGGTGCAAGAGGTTTATGATCTTGTGCTTAGCGCTCAACTCGAGGTTATATCACATGTAAGGGCAGATAGCAGCTGCAAGTCTTTAGACGAAATCGCACGGGACGTTCTCAGAAAAAGTGGTGTAGAACACCTCTTCATCCATAGTCTCGGACATGGCGTTGGCCTTGAAGTACACGAAGAACCTTTCCTATCTGCTCGTAGCGAAACGGTGCTGAGCCCCAGATACGTTATCACGGTTGAGCCCGGCGTGTATCTGCCTGAGCTCTTCGGAGTTCGCATTGAAGACACCTTGGTGGTGACAAAAGACGGATCAAAGGCGTTGACAAAGGTCGATAAAGACTGGATCATCTCATGACAATCATCTCTTATAACATCGCAATATCACTATGCGGTCAATAACTCTTCGTCATCACTAAACTGAAGGCCAAAACATCAACGATCGACAATCGACTATACGAGGCAATTATGGCTATCTCAACATCAACGAATGACTTCAAAAATGGAATGACGCTAGAGCTATCAGAAGGGTTGTTTACAATCGTTGAGTTTCAACATGTAAAACCTGGAAAAGGTGGGGCGTTTGTCCGCACAAAGCTAAAGAATCTTAGAACCGGACAGGTTCTTGAGCGCACGTACCGCGCGGATGAGAAGATGGACCAAGCCATCATCGAAAAACGAGAGATGCAGTTCTTATACCGAGAAGGCGAACACTACGTATTCATGGACAACGTTAGCTACGATCAACTACAAGTAGACAAGTCGGTGATCGGCTCCGCCGTCTCTTACATGAAAGAAGGAGACTCGATCACCTTGTCAATGTACGAAGGGCAGGTAGTAGCGTCAGAGCTCCCCGCCTCCGTGGAACTATCTATTCAAGAGACTGAACCAGGGCTTCAAGGTGATCGAGTCTCTGGAGCCCGCAAGCCTGCAACATTAGAGACCGGACTAGTCATCCAAGTACCACTTTTTATCAACCCAGGAGACCGTGTAAAGGTAGACACTCGTACGGGTGACTACATCACGCGGGCATAACGCTTGATGATGCGAAACGTCGAGATAAGACGATCCGAGCGAGAAAGAATAATGTCGCTTCTGTATCAAGCTGAAATACTGCAACTATCCATCAATGAGGTCTTAGAAAGATCCGAGGTGCCTGAGACAGACTTCGTCACACAAAGACTTCTAGGAGTAGCGCTCCACCTCGAAGAGATCGACTCTAGGTGTTCCAAGAATCTCAACAACTGGGAACTTGACAGACTACCTACCATAGACAGAAGCATCCTTCGTTTGGCGGTATACGAACTCGTGTACGCCATCGACGTTACACCAGCAGTTGCGATCTCAGAGGCGGTCGAACTCGCCAAGACATTCTCCACCGAAGACTCTGGCCGATTCATAAATGGCGTCTTGGCCGAGGTCCAAAGAGGGTTAGAGTTACCAACCCTCTAAAGAGATCTGCTCTGGAGTTCTAAGAAGTTCCTGTAGACTCTCTATCGGTAATCTTTGGCGCCGAAGCTTTACGGCAATACACCCTTTGGAATGCTCTTCAAACTAAAAAGCGATATAGATATTGGTGCAAGATGGATCTCATTGCATACCGAGGCTATGATCGAGTTGGCCGTACGAAGATCATAAGCCATGACTTGAAAGCGGCTTTTTATCTTCGCGATGTAGACCGGATCGTTAGGATACTTGGTCAATTCAGTGACATAAGAGATAATAGCTGAAGCGTTAGGGAACGCCCAGTTGTAGTAGTCATTCAACGCCGGCTGCACATTAAGCCTTATTAAATCGCCCGTTGGAACGTAGTCCGCAAGGTTATTTAGGTCGGAGTTCACGATAGTGCACTCTGCAAGATCTTGAGAAAGAATCGTGTCAGCCGTCTTTATATTCGTCGCGGTGTGATTCTGCACTGCTTGTAACGCGTCGAAGGCGTCTAAAACAGCTTGATTGCAGCCAAGAAGGTCGAAGTGGACCTGACTCATCATCGTCTTCATATCTGCTTGTTTAGACGCGGTGGTAGACGCTTGGGGAAGGTTGCTCAATATGATAGCGATTAAAGCGATCGCCATCACGATAAAACCCCAGTTACGACGGAGCTTTTTACGTCTCTTGTCTGCGATCTCTGACGGATCTTTCCCTTGATCTGCTTCTCTATACGTTTTCAAAACCTACCAACCAACTTCCAAAGTCGATATCCAAACTCACTAAATACTATGACAGACTAAGGGGCATTTGACAGCAAGTGTCCTATAGCTCTCATAGCAAGCTCATACCCAACCACGCCAAAACCCAGAATACTTCCGCTCACATACGGGGACAGCACCGAAGTGTGCCTCCAAGGTTCTCGAGCATAGGTATTCGTTATATGAACTTCCACTATTGGTCCTCCAAAATATGCCAGCGCATCAGCTAACGCCCAAGAGTAGTGAGTTAGTGCTCCCGCATTCACTATCAGTGCATCGTAGTTCCCTTTGGCTTGATGCACCTCTCGTACAAGACAGGATTCAGAGTTAGACTGCATGGCCACTAGAGACAACCCTAGCTCCGCAGCGACCTCTCCTGTCATCTTTTCAACATCCGCCAATGTGAAGCTTCCATAGAGCTCTGGCTGTCGCTTGCCCAAGGCATCTAAGTTGGGGCCATGCATAAGAAGCACCGAGTTAGAGCTCATGGATCACATCTTTGACCATCGACTCTTCAACGTCTCGAACGACCTCAAGACCGTCTCGTCCGTCTAGGACAAAGGTCAAGGTACCCATTGACTTTTTGTCCCGTTTCATGTACTCAAGAAGCGAGTCTTTATCAGCCCAGGAAGGTAGTCGATGATTCAGACCGTAGCTGTGAAGTACCTTTCGGTGTTCGTCTAATCGAGCTTCGTCTATTCGACCCATCTTGAAGGCAAGTTTGCCAGCGAAGTAGATTCCGACGGCGACAGCCTCACCATGGGTAAGCTGCTCGCCGAGAGAGCGTTCAAAGCCTTGCGCTTCAACTGCATGACCAAGAGTGTGCCCATAGTTCAAAAGAGCTCTCCGACCACCCTCGCGTTCGTCGCTAGCTACATACTCTGCCTTGATCTCAACACACCTTGCGACTTGTTCCAAGAGGCTCATGCCTTCTAAAGTATCATGTGATATAAATGAATACTTTGCCATCTCTCCGAGTCCAGACCTCTTTTGGTTCTCTGGGAGAGTCTCAAGCGTATTCAGATCGCAAAACACAGCCTTCGGTTGCCAAAAAGAGCCGACTAGGTTTTTTCCTTGTCTCAAGTTAACTGCCGTCTTTCCTCCAACTGCAGCGTCAACCATCCCAAGTAGGGTGGTCGCGACATTAATATAGTCTGTACCTCGGTAGTAGGTAGATGCGACAAAACCCCCTAGGTCAGTTACGACTCCGCCACCAAGTGCAACGATCAAATGGTTACGCTTTAACCCAAATAAGGCAAGTTTGGAGCTAACCTCATCGACCACTCGCAAGCTTTTTGCTCTCTCGTCTTTTGGAACCGTAAATACCTCCGAATCTACTGAGAGTTGCAGGCTCCACGGTATCTCTTCTTGGGTAATGACGGCGACCTTTTCGTAGCGACTGGAGATGTACTGGTCAACATACTCAAACAAGCCTCGCCCAACTACCACCGCGTAGCTGCGCTCTCCCAAGGACACTTCGATCGTCACAATTGCTTCTTGGTTCACCTATCTCCACTTCCTAGTCCAGCTAGTCGTTCCGATTTCAACGCAGCATTCAACGCCTTGTCAACGATCTCATCTACCGATAGTGTTGAACACTCCAACCTAATATGGCTACAAAGCTGGTAGCCGGTGCGTCTTTGAAGCAGGCGCTCTTTTAGTGAATTATAGAGATCGTCCTTAGACAGAAACGGGCGTCTATCAATCTCTCTTTCTGTGTCTTTCATCAATCTGCCCAAGATTACATCAAGATCAACGTCTAACCAAATAACCAACGACTCTTGCTGACGGATGAGTTCTTGGCTTTGAGTCGATATCAATGTACCTCCGCCAAGAGCGAGCACTAAAGGGCCGCCTTTTATCAAAACCCTCTCCAGAGTCCGCGCCTCAAGGTTTCTAAAAGGTTCCTCTCCAAATTTGGAGACGTAAGAGGCGATAGACGACCCGATCTCGACTTCTATAGCCCCGTCCAAGTCGATAAAATCCCAATTCAATCTCTTTGCCAACCGCATCGCTACCGTTGACTTCCCAGACCCCATCATCCCTGCAAAGATGATCAGATCTAGCTCAGGTGCTTTTATGCTCATACTCTCCGACACTTGACTCAGTACTACCTAAGTTAGATTGAAACGAAGAGAGATTCCGTTTAAATTCACCAATTGAGTCGCCCCCAAACTTCCTAAGAGCCTCTCGTGCTAGGACAAACGCCATCATGTGTTCTGCAACCACGCCCATAGCAGGGACGGCGGTTACATCGGTTCTCTCTTTAAAAGAAAAGGACTTCTCTTTCGTAACCACATCAACCGTCTCAATAGAAGGACGGTTCAAAGATGCTAGCGGCTTCATCCAAGCAGTAGCAGATATGAGATCTCCCGTGGAGATGCCACCTTCAATCCCGCCAGCACGATGTGTAGCTCTAACGTAACAGTTGTCCGATTCGTCCCAATAGATCGCGTCATGTGCCTCGGATCCCTTTTTACGAGATACCTCTATCGCATCTCCTATGGAGATTGCTTTGACTGCTTGAATCGACATGAGCGCTTGGCCTATAAGGCCGTCTAACTTACGATCCCAGTGAACATGGCTCCCAAGGCCAACTGGTACTCCATACGCGAGCACCTGAGCTGCTCCACCTAAAGAGTCTCCAACTTTAGCGGCAGCTTTGATCTCTGCAATCATACGCTCTTCCACTTTATGGTCAAAACAGCGAACCTCTGACGAGTCAACGACCTCTAGATCATTAGGTAAGGGTATTTGCGAATTATCCGCGCTTACCGCTCCGATCTGCACTACATGACTCAATACCGTAACGCCAATCTCTCTGAGAAGAAGTTTGAAGATAGCGCCCGCGGCAACTCTCGCTGCTGTCTCTCGAGCGGAGGCTCTCTCTAATACGTCTCGTGCATCAGCAAACCCATACTTAAGCATTCCCGCCAAGTCAGCATGACCGGGACGCGGTTGAGTGAGGATCTTGGACGGAACTCCTGGTTCGGGTGACATCTCGTCCGTCCACTTTTTCTCCCACTCGGAGTTGTATATGACCACCGCAATCGGTGAACCCAAGGTTCTCCCATGACGAACTCCTGAAAGTATCTCGATCTCGTCCGCTTCAAAGCGCATTCTTGGACCACGTCCATAACCTAGACGTCGTCGAGCCAGCTCAGTTTGAATCTCCTTCTTTGTAACTGAAAGTCCCGATGGTACACCTTCAACGGTAACTACAAGTGCCTTGCCATGGGACTCCCCGGCCGTCATGAACCTCAACATAAAACCAGGATAGCCATAAATTCACTGATTTGAACCGAAGTAGAAGATCGATGCCCGTATCACTAGAACTAGCCCGCTGACGAAGTGCCAGGACTGTTTGATGTATTCACAATAGGAGTAAATGGATTCTTATTTGAAGTTGGAGTCGGTGCACTGGTCGTTGTTTTACTACCTGAGGAAGTACCAACCGGTTTTGACTTGGTTGCTGTAGTAAGTAGTCTATGGCCAGACGTCTTTGGGAAAGCTGGCAGGGAGGCCGGTAAATGTACATGCGACGAAGACAGACCCCCTTTATATATGTAAAGTGACGCTGCAGCCGATATAGCCACGATGCAAAGGATCACGATCAACCACCTTGCACTAGGTTCCCTTGAAAACCGCTTTGCCTTCTTGGTTTCGCTCTTTACGCCGACTTCTACCGCTGTCTCTTGCTCTTTTACTTCTCGTTCTGTTACCGACATAGACTCTCCTTGTAGACCTTTATGGAGCCCCTTGAGCTTCAAAGGCTTGACCTTTAATAGTCACATTTAGGATCTCGCCATCTGAGGTTGGGTAACCCGGTATGTGCGAACCCACTGAAGTTATAGTGACAGAATCCACGGTGACCAGACGGTTTAACGTATCTAAAGACTTAAGAAACGACTCGACCTGGAAGTAGCCACCTTCCGTTTGGATCGAAAAAGCTATCGAAGGACCTGAAGTCTTTGGCGCCACTTTGGAGGTCGTTGCTGAAGCCTGCGGTGTCGACGTCGGTGGCGTCGGTGTGACGTTAATTAGTGGGAGCCCAGAGGCAGCTGCCGCTTTGGTAAATGAGTTAAACAACGCAGGTAGGTCAGCAGTAGATGGAAGCGCACTTTGCAATGAAGACGCCTCTGTCTTCAGTGTTGGCAAGGTCTTTTTTGCCACAAGCAACGAGTTCAACCGACTTTGCAAGGTCATAATGTTGCTTTGATCCACAGTGACCGTCTGCGCGCTCTGCGCCACCTTAGTAGATAGTGGAGAAAAGTACAAAAAGTACCATCCCGCTATAAGTAGTACTAAAGCCACGGTGCCGACAACTAAACGAACCCTTTTATCATGCACTACCTATTCACCACCTGGTTTAGATAGCTCAACGCTCTACCTGAACTAAAGCCAGCTGGCAAGGTCGCAGTCGAGGAGAATGTCGTAATTCCGTCTTCAACTCCAAGTCCAGGACCACCAGAGTAACCGGGGCATGCCTGCCCTGAAGCGAAAGCTGGAGCCAAGTTTGACGACGAGACCCACTCATTTTGCACAAAACTCAATGAAGATAGAGCCAAGAGCCAGTTCTTTGGTGCCTGTTGAGAGCAACCTGTAAGTGAAAAGGTCAAAGACGCCGGAGCACCAACCGCCGCTTGAGTAGTTTGAAGTTGCGTCCACCATGAATCCGAAGGCGTAACGGATGCGATCTCTGCTATCACGGCACTCCACGATATGGATCCCTGAAGATCGGACTTGACCTCTCCCTTTAGGGTGCTCACAACGCTCTCTAGCTTTGAGACGTTAGAGAGTGAGTCGATCTTTTGCTGAAGTGAACTGCTCTGACTGGCCAATGCATCGGCTGCTGCCTGGTTTGCATCTAGTGCGTGACTTTCTTGTACCGACGCTACGCCCAAGCCAACCCCTACAAGTAGAGCCGCCAAGACAAAGACTGAGACCTCTTTACGGATAGACTCCCTATAAGCCGTTCGCTTAGGAATCAAGTTAATTCGATGAGAACCTTTAGTTGCACTTGGAGCCTTCCAAAGAGCAAGCCCTAAGGCGGTAAGGCCAGAGACGGTCAGAAGTTTGCGATCTGAATCCGACACTGCATCATCACAGACAAGATCTAAGTACCTTGACGTCGGTATGAGTTCGACGTTTAGAGATAAGCGGTTGCACAAAGACTCTGCCAACCCGTCTATAAGTCCAGCTCCACCTCCCAAGAAGATCTTCTCTATAGCAAGGTCGTCTGACTGCAAGAGGTAGTACTCTAAAGAGTTCGCCACCTCTTGTGTGAGCTGCTCGACAGCTTAACGAATCGCAGATGAGACCCCATCACGAACCTCTGTTGTTACATTTCTTTCCTCTAAGTGGCCACCTCGCTTATACCACTCAGCCGTCGACTCATCGCACCCAGTTATCTCTTGAATTCTTTTGGTTATCTCCCCCCCGCCGACTTGCAGTGTTCGTACGAACCTAACACCATCTGCCCCTGCAAGTACAACATCGGTAACGTCCGAACCCACCTCGACAACAGCGAATCTTTCGGGTCTCGGGTTCTTACCGTCACCTAAGACCTCTGCCGAAGCCTCTCCTAAGATATTTTGAAGTGCACGTGCGCTGGCTAAGGAGTTGACGTCTACACCAACTACAGACAGTCCGGCTCTTTTTACAACCTCAATAGATCGTTTAACTACACTCTCGTGTGCTCCGGCAAGAAGAACCCTGATGAACTTCGAATCGTCTGTCTCAACCGCTCCAAGTCTCTCAAAGTCGCTCACTAACTCCGAAGCCGGTATCGGTAAGGACTCGATAACCTGAAAAGCGATCGCGTCCCGAAGTTCGGAGTCTGACATATCAGGATTGACGAGCGATCTAACCACTACCCTAGTTCCACCTAGTCCGACAACACATCGTTTAGTATGCACGTCAGCGGAGGCCAAAAGCTCCTTCAAAGTAGCAGCAACCAAATCGGCATCTACCACCTCACCTGAGATAACGGCGCCCCGAGGAAGAGTTCGTTGTCCAAGTTTTGTTAGAGTGAGTGAAGACCCTTTGAGTTCAACCTCGACAAATTTTATAGCAAAGCTTCCTATATCTAGACCTATCACTCTTTCGGTCATACCAATCTCTCCGTCATACTCGAGCCAATAAGGTGGAGATCAAAACACACTTCACACTAAAGTGCTCGACATCTGCGCACAAACCTTGAGCACTTTATCTTCCATTTCCAAAAGATCTATCTGAATCAGAGCTTTGCAACAAGTAGCGCTATTAGAAAGCTCAAGGTTATAAAAGGGCCAAACGGAATGGCGCTTTTCCTACTGGCTCGGCCAGTCACCATCAGTGCAACTCCTACCAACGATCCCAGAGCAAAAGAGCCCAAAATGACGTAGAAAATGAAGTAAAGGCCGAAAGACGACAAAGCTAAAGCGATCACACCCACCAACTTGGCATCGCCTAGACCCATGCCCTTGGTCAAGATACCTATAACAAAGAGAGACCCACCAAATATGATTAGAGCGATGAGTGCCGGCAAAATAGGTGCTAGAGAGTGACTCTCAATCGATCGCCCTACTACGAGCAAGGCCTCCGCAAGCATCCCAAAGTAGGTTAGTACATTGGGTATCTTGCGCACCTTTAGATCAACTATCGCTCCAGTCACCGCGATGAACACGGCTAAATAGATTCCAACTTCGGTAATGCCCCATCGATAAAGAGGAACAAGAACGGCGTACAAAAGTGCCATTGAACCTTCAAGGACAATATAAGAGGCTGCTATTTGAACATGGCAACTCCTACATCTTCCTTTTAGCAAAATATAAGAGATGATCGGAATATTGTCATATGCTGCTATTTGAACATGGCAACTCGGGCACTCAGATCGAGCAACAGCAATATTCATACCCGCTGGAATTCGATATGCAAGTGCACTCATAGTTGAGCCCAACACCGCCCCCACAAGTGCGCCAAAGATAGCAAGGGTGACAGACGCCATCTCAAAACCCTGCGCTCTGAGCGTTTAACGACCATATGCCCGCGCTTATCGAGCCACCTACCGATGGAGGAACGCTACATGAAGTTGGAACAGTGGCCGAACTTGCCTCGTCCGCATAGAAGTAGTTTCCCATAGAACCACCGATCGCCACAGATTCAACCCCATAGACCGAGCCGCCGCTTGAGTACTCAAAAGCGCAAAACGCCTGGGCCGACTGACCGCTAGCTGCGGCCAGGACCACATATATCGGGTTAGTCACAGCTGAAGAGGTAGGTGCCGTCGCGCTGAGCAGCGGTGCAAACTCAGGGTCTGACTCCCCTAAGGTCCCAGGACCTGATCCAGCTCCGGCATATGCACCGTGCGAGTCATAAAAAGCGATCTCGGCAGTTAGAACGGCCTTTAGATTGCTCTGAGCAGACCGATCCTGCGCTGACTTCTGTGCACCTAGGAAGGTTGGAATGGCAATAGCCATCAAGATTCCGATTATGAGCACGACCACCATAAGCTCAATAAGGGTGAACCCTTCTTCGCCATCGTCGATAAACTTGAAAA
>JAKBGL010000203.1 GCA_021833085.1 Actinomycetes bacterium
CAACTGTTCTCGTCAGATCAACTATAGGGATTTGCAGCGTCTTAGGATCGTCCTCCCCTTCGTCCACAAAGAACCTATCACCATGAAGTCCTATGACCCTACCGTGACCCTTTGCTCCGACAGACAAACTGTCATCGCTGTAGGTAGTCTTACCTTTGCCGTTTCCAGAGTATCTCTGTCCCACTGGCCTTACAGCCCTAACGTGGGATCTCGACGCTTCGGAGTCCGCAGACTTAGCTTGACTCTTACTCTCAGTCGTAGACGAGGCCAAGTCTTCCATAACGCTCAAGATCTTTTTATGGGACTCTATCGACTTTCTCTCTTTGCCAATCGCTGACATGGTCGCGCCTGAGATCGCCCCAATTAGTAGGACAATGATAGCAACAACTAATATCGCTGTCACGAGTGACCCTCTCTTTCATAAAACGGTCCAAGACTATCTTAGCGACTACCCTTAGATAGCTCAGATTTGGAGTCGCTCAAGCACGTAAGGATATAACCCAGTTCTCAAAATTTCTTGAGAACTTAGAACTATCTAACTACTAACTTCATCCAATCAGATATCTTTCACCTAGCGAATGGATCTAAGTCATTGAGAGTAATCGTCTTAGCACTCATTGGTCGTTGGCCCAACAGACTTTCAACATCTTTAGTATCTAACTCTTCCATCTCACAAAGGCGCAAAGATAATCGCCACAACTCAGAGGCGTAGCTAGATATAACCTCCTTAGAACGCTTCTTTCCTTGGTTTAGTACCTCAGTAACCTCGTCCTTGACCGGACCCTCAGACGTCAACAACGCCACCTCGCCTTGAGGCGATAACTCGCCGATAGAGATCTGAGACTTCCCCATGCCGAAGCTAGTCACATACTTCAGAGCCATGGAACTAGCGCGTCTTAGGTCTGAACTAGAACCAGTACTCGTCTCTCCGAAGATAAGATTCTCCGCTACCATGCCAGAGAACAACGCCGCTATCTCATCTAAAATATCGTCTTTAGTGACAAGGTAACGATCCTCAAGGTGATAAGAGGCTGTTAGTCCAAGAGCCTCTCCACGTTTCAATATTGATACCACTCCCAGGTCCGCCTTGCCTCCTCCAAACCACCGATACGTAGCATGTCCAGCTTCATGTACTGAAACCACTAACTTCTCAAAGTCCCCGTACGGTACTCCCGCACTCCGCCCCAACGTCATCTGGGTAAACGAACTCCAAATATCATCGTCAGTGATGCAGTCACGACCGCTATGAAATGCCGATACTCCAGCCTCTTCGACGAGTCTAAAGATGCTCGCTTGAGACAATCCGCTTGACATGGAGGAGACTCGTTCAACGGTCCTACTTTCCACGCTAACGTTCCCCTTGGCTCTGCGTAGCTCTAACAGTCCTAGGAACATATCCTTGCGTGCGTTCGCATTAGGCAGTTCGAAGTGTATCGATCGATCAAATCGCCCGGGCCGCATAAGTGCTGGATCTAGCTCTGAAGCCCTATTAGTCGCAGCAATGACCAAGAATCTGGGCGATGGCATGTCGCGGGCGGGAGAAAATAACCCAAAACTTCCGATACGTTCGATCCATGTGCGCATTTCAAAGGATTGAAGTTGTACTAGTAGCTCAGCAACAACGCCAGTAACTCCGTCGGTAGTCTGAGAGACTCCCATGCTTGACCGAGTGGCGCCCACCGCGTCGAACTCCTCAATGAAACCGATAGCGCCTCCATAACTGCGAGCTAATCTACGAAGGTGCCGAAAGTATGAACGAACCTTCTTGCTACTTTGCCCGTAGTACATAGCTTGGAATGAAGATCCACTGACAAATAGAAATGGCACACCCGACTCTTTAGCGATTACTTTGGCCGCCATAGTCTTACCTGTGCCAGGTGGTCCTTCAAAAAGTACAGCCCGAGGTGGCGACGCGCCAAAGCGCTCTTGTAGAGTAGCAAAGTTCCTGTACTCTCTAATTAGCTGATCGATCATCTCAGTAGTCTGGGGTGCGCCAAGGATGTCAGTTGACCTTACGTCAATGTCAGACGGTCGAACGACTTGATGCGGCGACCTACCAAGCCCAAACATAGGCGCTACCACTACACCCGCTAAAAGAGCTATCAAGACGACCGCTGGCAAGTAAGCGGAGGCTATGGAAGGGACGTGAAGGCCAAAACCAAGGTCGCCGCCGCTTAGCTCACGGTAGATGTCCCTAACCACCAATAAAAGCAGAGTAATGGTTAGTACCGTTGCCCATCCAAGTTTTCGAGCGTTGATACCCGCTTTACGAGCACGTTCGATATCGTCGACAAGACCCTCTAGCTCCATCTGGGTATCCATCTCATTCCTTTGCGTCTCGACCCATTTTCCCCACTTTACGCGAGAATTAGGCCCCTATTTTACCACAAATAGTCAACACTTTAAGTCCGAAGTCCGTACCTTGGTCTTAGGTAGTCGTCCAGGTCCGCAAGCAACGGATTCTTTTCGTCTCTCGCTGAGATAACTGGAGTAGTAAGCAACCACTCGATCCCCAGATCAGGATCATCGTAACGAACTCCCAGCTCGTCGTTTGGGTTATAGTATCCGTCAACTAGGTAAGTAAGCACCATCTGCTCTAAGCAGGCAAATCCATGTGCCACTCCTGGCGGGATAAAAAGGCCCTGTGGGTTTTTGCTTCCCAACTCTATGCTAAAGATACCAAGCTCAGTAGGCGAACCCACTCGTAGATCAGCAAGAACCACTTGAGCTCTCCCACTTACCACATACCAGTAGTCCGCCTGATGCATGTGGTAATGAAGTCCCACTAATGATCCAGGGGTTTTATCCGATCGAGAGCCTTGCACCATCTCTCGTCCCTGCGGAAACCATGATCGACGATACGTCTCAGCGAACACACCACGATCATCTCTGAAACTTTGAGGAGAAACCAAATA
>JAKBGL010000204.1 GCA_021833085.1 Actinomycetes bacterium
GATTCCATCCTCTTCGGGAGTGGTTGCCCTCTCGCACCCACTTTTTGTTCACGCTAACGAGGTCCTGCACCCGAAAAACGAACAGCTTCATCACATTTTCCCTTATCTAGCATCGGCGTTTTTAGAGGCAAAGGTCGCCCAGGTCAAGGACGATTCGGACCAACTTCGCTATCTATTCCCCAACCGACTCATGTATAAAAAGGGAGTCTGGGCTCTTTTGGATGCACTCGATCTCTTACACGACTCCGAGGTTCACGTAGATCTAACCCTAAGTCGATCACCTAGCGTCAGAGACCGGAACTTTACCCAAAAAGTACTGGCACGGATCAAGGCTTCACCAAACGCGAGGGCTATTCCTCCTTTGACAACACCGAAAGAGGTCGCCGAGGCTATGAGCAGGTACAGCGGAGTCCTAATGCCTTCTGTGGAACCAGAAGGCTTCGGATTAGTCGCATACGAGTCTTTGGCTTTAGGAATTCCGACTGTCACCTCTAACCTTGGAGGGCTCTCACATGCGACAGAGCTTGGCGCAACTGCCGTAGATCCTTTGCACACTCCCAAGTTCGCTAGAGTCCTTCTCGAACTGAACAGATCTCCAAGCTATATTAACCGTGACTTCATAGTAGAAACCTTCCGAGTTGAAAGGTCTGCACAGGATCTACTCGATAGATTACTTTGACCTTACTCAACCGTGACTGTCTTTGCGAGATTACGCGGTCTATCCGGATCTAGTCCTCTTGATACAGATATGTAGTGCGCCATAACTTGAAGAGGGACTACATCCACCATTGGAGAAAACAATTGATGTATTCTCGGAACCAAAAATACTTCGTCTCCGCTTAGCTCAGAGTCCAAAGGAGGCTCGTTGGCAACAACGACGACCTTCGCTCCACGAGCTCTTACCTCTTCCACATTGGCCAATACCTTCTCATAAAGGGTGCTCTTAGATGCGATTGCAACAACAACCGCTTTCTCGTCTATCATGGCGATCGGTCCATGTTTGAGCTCTCCCGCTGGGTACCCTTCCGAGGGAGTGTAAGTTATCTCTTTCAACTTGAGAGCGCCTTCGAGAGCCACTGGGTATCCAACATTTCTCCCAATGAAGTAGAATCTCTGATACCCCAACAGCGCCTGGGTGGTCTTTTCATACTCTTGGACTCGGGAGATGGCCTGGCCTACCGCTTCAGGTACTTCGTTTAACCGCGCGATCAACTCTTGCACTTCAGCAGGGAAAAGTGTACGTTTTAGATCGGCCAAATATAACGCTAAGATCTCAAGCGCTCCGATCTGGGCGATAAAGGTCTTGGTAGATGCCACAGATATCTCCGGGCCAGCCCTCGTATAAAGTACGGCATCTGCCATTCTCGCCATTGACGAGCCCACAACGTTTGAGACTACCAAAGTCTTGGCTCCAGAAGCCTTAGCCTCAGAAAGCGCCACCATGGTGTCTAAGGTCTCACCTGATTGCGATACTCCCACCACTAATGTCGTAGGGCTAAGTACAGGATCACGATACCGGAACTCAGAAGACACCTCAATCTCAACAGGCACCCGAACAAAGTGCTCAAGAGCGTATCGGGCAACCATTCCAGCGTGTAACGAAGTACCACAACCGACTATCACAATCTTTTGAATCGTCTTCAGTTCGTCAGGAGCTATTTTGAGTTCATCTAAGGAGATTACACCGCCTCTTTCGACTCTTCCCGCTAACGTATCGCTTAGAGCTCGAGGTTGTTCGTCTATCTCTTTCGACATATAGTCCATGTATCCGCCAACGTCGACCTTCGAAGCATCCCATTCAACTTCAAGTATCTCTGGAATCGGCTCTAGCACAACTTTTCCACGCAAAACGCTCCCAGTTACCAAAGTATTCTCCGGAACCGAGAAGTACTTAGTTGCACTGTCCAAAAGTGCTGGAATGTCTGAAGCAACAAAGAGGCTGGTTTCGTCCGTTCCGATTACTAAAGGAGCCATCCGCCTCATCATGTAAAACGTGTCTGGTTCTTTTAAGTTCATGACGACGACAGCCATGGAGCCTTTCAACTCACGAAATGCCTCGTTTACGGCCTCACGGACATCGTTATTCAGCCGGTAGCGCTCCTCGACTAGGTGGACTATAACCTCGGTGTCAGTCTCCGAGGCGAACTCATGCCCTAAAGTTATGAGTTGTTCGCGAATTTCTTTGTAGTTTTCAACGATACCGTTATGAACGACTACAAACTGATGGGAACAGTCAAGATGAGGATGTGCATTCATCTCAGAGGGTCTCCCGTGAGTAGCCCATCTCGTATGACCCATAGCAGAGACTAACTTCACGGGATCTTTATTTGCGCCCACCCAGTCGGACAAGACTGCTATCGAGGACGTGTCCTGTGCGATCCGCTTTATCTCAAAACCTAAGTTTGTGGCCAGGACCATACCTGCGGAGTCGTAACCTCGATACTCAAGTCGCCTGAGACCCTCCACTACAGCCCTAGCAGTGGCCTTCTCTCCTACGATTCCAACAATTCCACACACTCTACTCGCCTCATTTTCTCGTGACCGAACGAATAATCTCTTCAATCTCTTTAGCCAACTGTTCTGCCAGCTCCTGTGTTAATGCCTCTACCATTATTCGAACGACAGGTTCAGTACCTGATGGTCTAACTAGGATCCTACCTCGATCTCCGAGCGCGTCCGAAAGTTCCGATATCGCATCTGAGACCTCTTGTAGATTGACGACTTCCTTACCATGGTCTATTGAAAGGTTATTCAACACCTGAGGATACCTCTGGAACGATCCTTGGAGTAAGTCAGAGAACCTAATGCCCTTCCTCCCAAGTAATTCAAGAAGGAGCGCAGCGCTCAGAAGTCCATCACCAGTTGTAGCGTATTGAGAAAAGATTATGTGGCCTGGCTGC
>JAKBGL010000205.1 GCA_021833085.1 Actinomycetes bacterium
AAGGTATTGTACTCTCCGCTCAGATTGAGGCCGAACTAGCTTCTTTGGACCCTGAGGACTCGATAGAACTACTAAAGGAGTTCGGACTCGAAAAATCTGGACTCGAACAGTTGGCTCAGGTAGGTTTCGAAACCTTGGGCCTTCAAACCTTTTTGACTGCTGGACCCAAAGAGACACGAGCTTGGACAATTAAAAAGGGAGCGACAGCTCCACAAGCCGCTGGCACTATCCATACCGACTTTGAACGAGGCTTTATAAAAGCAGAGATAGTAAGCTACGAAGATCTACTCAACTACGGATCAATAGCTGCTGTGCGATCGGCAGGGAAAGCTCGTATCGAAGGCAAAGAGTACGTCATGCAAGACGGCGATGTCGTTGAATTTAGATTTAACGTCTAACTACGAGAACAAGATGCTCTAGCAACACTTTCCAAAAAACTGTCGACAAGCCGATATGCTCTTAGCTTTGCTAAGCTTTGCTTATTCAAAGTCTCCTCTACTATACGATCTATCGAGATTCCTAAAGCACTTAGTTCCAAGTTAGCGCCGGCAGAAAGCCAGCTGGATAAAACGCTCTCATTCACCTCGGGATGGAACTGTACTCCAAGTAGGGTGTCTAAAACAAATGCCTGCAACGCTTTGGATGAACTGGCTAACGTTTTGCCTCCCGGAGGCGTCGTCCAGCGATCGTAATGAAACTGAAACCACTCACCAACTGGTATCAAATCTGCATCAAGACTATCCACCATGTGCCATCCGATCTCAAAATGAGGAGCTCTACTTACCGTACCACCAAAGGTGTGAGCAATCGCTTGTCCTCCAAAGCACACTCCAAGCACACCAACCCCAGAGTTTCGTGCCGATTCGATCTCTTTGCTCTCGAGTTCAAACCAGGGTTCGATGATCGGATCGTAGACAGACCAGGGAGCACCCAACAGCACAACTACATCAAAGTTAACAAAGCCCGGTACCTCGACCGATACCCCTGGACTATCGTAACTCTCTTGGGGCACCACTTGAAACTCGGTTATGTCGAATCCTCGTTCTACGAGGCGCTCGCCAATAAACCCTGATGGGGAGGCATGATCGTGCTGTAAGATTAGGGCTTTTACCATGACCCACTATATCCTAAGTTGAAATACACTTGCGTCACTCTTGCGACTAGGCACTCGACAAAACTTCACCACAACCGTCAGCACTGGCTAACACCAAAGCACCAACCCACGTCTCCAACAGACAACGACACCTAGACTCCTTAAATCAAAGGTTTACCTCGCACGTCAAGCCCTAGTAATAGAAACAGAGGGCCTGGGTTGATAACTCCGTGAACGCACATTTAGCTACACGAGATGAGCTATTTAGCTCGGGTTATATCAAGCAATATGCAGCAAGCAGAGTCTTCAACTAACGATCTGTAATTTGGTAGGTTTTACGCTTGCGAGATAAAACAGAGCCCCGTTAGAGACTACAGAACGAATTGCCACGCCAAAGGGAAGACACCACACAGAGCACGCCCAAGTCGGCAGTCGTAATGGAGTAGTAGTAGTAGTAGTAGTAGTAGTAGTAGCAGCTTAATATGGCAGCAACACGTCAATTCCTTTACGTCTTCGCAACTTCAAAGGCACTCAATCATAACCTAACACCTCGCCAACCTCGCATTTTCAGAGATAGAACGGTCGCTTGATTCACAGTGTCAATAGTTCATTGGAAGTCGAAGTAATTCACTTATAGGGTAACTGTATGAACCATGAATCAACTAATACCAGCGCATCAAGTAGTTTCCAACGTGAAGCCGATGCCTTTTTTACCGCTCTTGACCGTACATCACCAAACTCCGTTACTGCATGTTACGGTTGGACTGCACATGAGATTACTGCCCATTTAGCTGCCGCTGGTCTTGAGGTAGCAATGAACTTAGAGGCTTATGGGGAGAGACGCCTCGTACCCCCAACACGAGGTTTTGAGGAACGAGAAGCACCTTTTCGAGAGATGAACGATGACTTGCTCCGTCTTGAACTACCGAAATCGATCACTCGCATGTCTATAGCCCTTGATGCGGTTCTAACCGATGAGCCCGATGCAATCGTACCTTGGACTGGAAGACAGATGGTAGTGAAGACATTCTTAACCCATCTACGTAGCGAGTTTGCAATCCATCGTTTCGACCTGATCGGGGACGACAACGTCAGCAAAGAACTGCTGGCGCAACCAGACCTTACTAACCACGCCGTTACCGTACTCGGCAAGGTACTTCTTTTGCGTGGATCGCGACCTGAGTCCCTAAGGTTCCAAGCCTCCATCGCCTCTCCAGGTGTGCCTGACGTTACGGTTTTAGTCGATGCCGAAGGGTCACGTCTCATCCGCAGCGAAGATGCAACAGAACCTTCATTGATTGGAGATTCGGCAGCTAGGCTACTATTTCTTTGGGGACGTAAGCCCGACGATCCCAGTCGACTCAAAGCTCCCGGAGGACCGGACATGTTACGTCGTCTCCAAACATTGCTTGCTGGATATTAGCACCTAATTCGACAGTACTTTGAACTACCGAAGTGCGACTGTATCTACTCCAAACTCCCGACTCAAACCAGCCTGACCATCATTCGTAATCTGTATAACACGCCGCTCAGCTTGTTTCAGCCAGCCGAGTACTATGAAACGGTTAAAAAGAGCAGCGCCCAACAGACCTCCCAGATGAGGCCGTTGTTCGCTCCAATCAAGACAGTATAAGATCGTTGGCCTTCGAGAGGCTTGATCGAGTTCAACTCCGAACTCCTTCAGCCACTTTTTACCATACTCAGTAACTACGTATTGATTGGATCTTCCAAATCCAACTATAGGGTCGGAAATAATATCGCTGCTAGTCTCAATTTGGATCACTCCAACGGCAAGCAGACTGT
>JAKBGL010000206.1 GCA_021833085.1 Actinomycetes bacterium
ATCAGGTGTAGAGCCATCGGCACTTCGGGCGATCTGGAGGGCACTGGGTTTTGTCGATGCAGAAGCGGGTAGTGGGCTTTACAGTGAGGTCGATCTTAGTGCTGTTTTGGCGCTCAAGCCACTCATACGGACGGAGCTTGGTAAAGAGATAGCGATCAAGCTGGCTCGAATAGTTGGTTCTTCCATGGCCCGAATAGCCGAAGCCGAGGTGGTGGCGGCTTTGGTTAGTGAACGAAGCGGTCCAACCTCTACGGTTTCTGATGAAGATAATTTACAGCAAGAGCTAGCAGATCGCTTCGCTCGCTTTACTGAGAGAACTGTATCTGTAGTTCCCGAACTTCTTGGTTACGCGTGGCTTAGACATATCCACGCTAGTGCCTCAAGAATCGTAGCGGCTCAGGACCGTAATGCGATGGGGTCATCCCTTATAGAGGTAGCGGTTGGGTTCATAGACATGGTGGGCTTTACGGCGCTTTCGCAACAGCTGTCAGCGAAAGAACTTACAACGGTAGTTGCTAATTTTGAGGCTTTAGCTTACGATACAGTAGCCGAACTTGGTGGTCGTGTAGTCAAGACGATCGGAGACGAGGTGATGTTTGTGTGCGAGGATGCAGTCTTGGCGACTGAGATATGTCTGGTTCTTCGTGAGAAGTTCTCTGACGAGAAGTCGATGTCAGCACAGGTAAGAGCAGGTGTAGCCTTTGGTCCAGTACTCCCTATCAGTGGCGACTACTTTGGCACGTTCGTCAACTTGGCGTCTAGGATCGTAAATATTGCCTCTCCAGGGGCTGTAGTTGTGTCAGATGCCGTTCATGATATTATCGATCCACTTGAGCAGTTTGATAAGTTTGCACTTAGATCTAGATATCTAAAAGATATTGGTTATGAACAACTTTGGGCAGTGGTAAGGAAAGGCGAGCTATCTGCGGGTGAACTTTAAGATAGGAACTGCCGGGGTGTGACTATGATCGGCGTTGATGAAGTTGGACGAGGTGCTTGGGCGGGACCGCTTGTAGTTGGCGTTGTCCGATCGGATCCAGATGCACTGGCGGAACTCCTCAAAAGAAGCTCTGACGCAAGCAATAAAGGGAATGGCTATGCTCCTTTATACTTTGACTCCAAAGCGCTGTCAAAAAAGAGACGAGAGAGCCTTATTTCTCCGATCTATGGTAAGGCTTTAGAGATCGGAGTTGGCCAGGCTACCGCTCAAGAGGTTTCTATCTTTGGTATTACAAAGGCTTTAGTCGTTGCGTACCAGCGGGCGACCACGGCAATGTCTATCTCGTCAGACGAGATATGTCTGGATGGGAAACATAACTACTTGGCAGAGGTTGCTGACAGACAGGTGCACTGTCTTATAAAGGGAGACACCCTAAATCCCGTAGTAGCAGCAGCTTCGATAGTTGCGAAAGTCCATAGAGACTCATTCATGTATGAGGCGAGTCGCCACTATCCTTACTACGGCTTTGAAAGTAACGTTGGCTACCCTAGCAGAACACATATAAATGGACTGCAGGGATGGGGCATGTGCCCCGAACACCGACATAGCTGGTCTTTTGCTCGTAAACTACCCTTTGGTCCACTCTGATGTGAAACTCAATGAATTTAACATGTACTATTTTGTACAAATGGACAATGAGGGAAGTGATGGTCTCGACATGAGAGAGAACAAGTGGCACATCGAAGGTACCTTAGATCCTTCCGATCCTATGCCACTTTGGGCTCAACTGGCGAGTGCTTTGAGAGATGCTATTTTACGAGGCGAGTTTGAAGGTGGATTCCCTTCTGAACTTGAACTCAAAGGGTTCTTTGATGTATCTCGCGCCACGGTTCGTGAGGCTATAAGGAGGCTCAAGGAAGAAGGTATGTTACAGTCTCGGCAGGGTTCTGGGACTTATGTAAATGGACCCAACTCATTCGACCGCATGCAGGTTAGTAGTTCATCGGTCGCTCGAGCAATTCAAGAGTTGGGTTTAAATGAGACGTCGAAGGTTATCGGACTTGAGGTGGTTGAAGATGAAAGAGCAGCACGCGCCTTGACGCTTCCTGATTGCGAGAAGACTCTTCGCATATCAAGAGTTAGACTCGGATCAGGTGTACCGATGGCGTTAGATCACTCGTGGTTGAAGCTTCCAGAGTCTCTTGCGCTGCTGGACGCTGACCTGTCTCAAGGCGCCCTTTACGAAAGCTTGGTTGAGATCTGCCAGATACTGGTAAGTGGCGGCGTGGATCGTTACAAGGCTGCTGTTGCAAGCGTATCCGATGCCGACTATCTATCTTTGGAACCGGGAAGTCCCGTGATTGTTGCTGAGCGAATTGCATACTCAGGTGTAACCCCAATTGAATATCGACGCTCAATCTTGGCTTCGAAGCGCCTAGCTTTGAGTGCCGCTTGGGGTTTTGTACCAGAGAGCTAAGAGCAAGAACTTTAGCAAAATTGTGACTTTACGAGACCTAGATAGAGAGCCTGTCTGGTCGTATATCTAAGGCTACGATAGAAAGAGTCTTAGGTGTTTATTGTGGTCAAAATTTTCGAAGCTCGAGGCCGTACTTACTTGATGTGGTCGATGAGGCCACACATTGCCTTAATGTGAGGATTCTGTCTAAGGACCGCTACTAGGCACTTTGTTGAGATCTTTGATCACCTATCAATGATCGCGTCGGAATAAGACCCGACGGAATATCGCGAAAATACTAAAATCAAGCCTAGCTTTGGGAGACGATCTTGGCCTCGAAGCGTTGTTCATGCTCGGATAGAGTTCCACTTTCAACATCCTTTTCTGACGCGAAGATTGCCTCTAAGCAACCTCAGCGGTCGGCTCGAGAGTAACGGTGTAGCCCAAGTTACGCAGTTGCTCAATTGCACGGTTCTTTGCTT
>JAKBGL010000207.1 GCA_021833085.1 Actinomycetes bacterium
GTAGGTGGACTGGCCGTAGGAGAGCAGGACCGTCCTCATGTAAAGCGGTTCATTAACGAGGTGTTGGAGTGCCTGCCTAATATATAGTTGTTTGACCAACGGTCCGTACTTTGGACTTGTATATCCGAGTTCAGCCCACTGTACGTAGTCCGTGACCCATGGGGCTATGGTGAAACCCTGAGACTTTAAAGTGCTGGCGATATGATAGTCCGAGATTGGTATGTAACCATAGTCAAGTGATCCCGATCTAAGAGCATCTAGCTCTGCAGTTTGGCTTGGGTAACTTTCAAGCACATATCCAGATAGCTTTGGGATGGCACCTGAAAAGTTAGCGTTACGAGCGAAGACAGTCCGTGCAGTAGTGGGATTATATGCTTGTAGCTTCCACGGTCCGTCGACTACCTTCCATAGAGGATTGGTGGCATATGTACTTACCTGTGAGGACTCCTTGGTGAGGAACTTGAAGACGGTCTGTGCTCCTGAGGTCGTCAGATCATAGTTTCCTACCTTTTGTGTCAAAGAGGTCTTATCCCAGACGTGCTGAGGAAGTGGAACTATATCGGTCAATTGGTTATCTGTAAACCACGTTGGGTTGACGGGGCTTTTGAGATTCAAAGTAAAGCTGGTGGGGCTATTGATGACAAAACTCGACACGTTGTCGGGGAAGTTCCCAGGGACATAGGTGGCTATCTGTGATTTATTATTTTTATAGAGATTCCAGAAGAACTCGACGTCACGTGTCGTGACGCTTCGCCCGTCCGACCATTTATAAGGTTTTAGCGTGATTGTGACACTTTGGTTATTGTTTGTGTACGTTGGTGGATTGGCCATCGAAGCACCAAAGTTAATTACAGGTTGAGAGCCGTTTCCGGCGACATATAGTGGCCGATACATTCCGTACTCTGCGTTTTGATCCCAAGGTTCATAGTTTGCTTGGTTTGGAAGTGGTAGCACCCAACTGTAGGTGTCGCCACTATGCAGTGCAAAGGTAGCGTAGTTTGGCGGCGTTGAGGAGGTAGCTTTGGCTGATGAACCTGCAGACGCGCTAGAAGATGATGAACATGACGCTAGTACAAGTCCTAGAGCTCCAAAAAGTGAGACCGCCTTAAAGCTAGCGAGATGGAATCTTGCCCCTTTTACTATTCGTCGCTTCATAATTACTTTCTCCTATGAGTCCAGATGGATGGAAATTTAAACAAGCCGCCGCAGATAAGTGATCCATGACGTTTGACCGATATTATACGGATTGAGAAGTCAAAGTCAATAAAGTTAGCGGTTTTAGCACTGTTAGATCAAGGAAATAATGTTTCCGAAACACTTTTTACAGATTATCAACGAGTGAGATTTTCTCTGACTTGAACGTTGCATAGTGTCTTGTGCCATTAGGACCTAGCTAGTTTCAGATGGGCGCCATGCCACTTTGGCTTGTGTTTGACCTCCTTATTGAGGTGGTGATAAAGGCGTTGGCGAAAGTATCCTCTTTGGAGTTTTTCCCGGGGATCTTGGACTCACAGCATCAAGACCTCTGTCTATGTATCTATGCAACTACTCCCAAGGAGTCGTCCGGCTCTAATGCAAATGCGGTGCTATTTAAGTTTAAACCTCAACTACTACATTTCGTTGCTTCACCCTTTGCGTAGCTCAGATGCGATTACGGAGACGATCCTGTATCTGTGTCGCTTTGGGTTCGACGAGATGCAACTTGACGCTTGAGTGAATGAGTTTCTCCGAACGCATTAGAGGATGTAGAACATTTGAGTTGGTTCGGCATACGAAGTCTTGACCTTTGCTGGCAAGTAGTTGGCTGCGGTATTTGTCCGAGGTCGTAGTTGTAAGATTGTGGTGTGAGTAAGGTTGCGATTACGCCCGCTAGAGAGTATGAGTTTGAAGATGTCGGCGCCTTGGTCGTTGCTGCTTATAGAGATCTCCTCGGAAATGAACTGAAAGAGACGTACGAAAGGGAGCTTCTCGGCGTGAAAGAGAGAGCCCAGGTTTGCGACGTCCTAGTCGCAAAGGTAGAGGGGATACTTGTTGGGTCGGTAACTTACGTTGGAGATGCTCATTCACCGATGGCGGAAGGTCTAAGGAATCGGGAGGTTGGGGTCCGCATGTTGGCTGTCGATCCAAAGTGGCAGCATAGGGGTGTTGGAAAATCACTGGTATCATACGTTATTGAGCGGGCGCGACGCGAGAAGGCGCTCTCTATTTTTCTCTATTCGCTAGAAGAGATGAAGGTGGCTCATCATCTATATATGAACTTGAGCTTTGAACGCACACCTAGTCGAGACTATCTTATGGATAACGGAAGGTATCTTTTGGCCTTCACTCGCTACCTCTAACCAGTGTTGTGAAGACATTGGACCCGAGATGCAACGGTTCGTTAGATGAAATAACGCTATTTACATGTGGACCCCTCTTGGGTGTTGGTCCTCTTGGTGATTGTTTGAAGAGGCGAGGACTCGACTGCAAGATGATCAACTAGGAGCACCAACCCACCTCAAAAGGCGAGTTCAAGTGAACTTCTCTTTTGCCACACCCTTGCTCTAGATATAACTTACGAACAAAAGTGAACGGCTATACCTTGATGAGCAGGAACCACCTGTTGTTTTACACGTTACTGGTCGTTGCTCGTCATGCATTTTCAACGGCCAATTGAAACTGCATGGCGTCGGTCTCCGAAGTTGTGCGAATATAGCCCCAGTTTTGCACGGATGAACGCGTCATTTGGGAATCTGGTTGTGTTCCCGAAGATGTGCAAATTCCACTAGGTAAGTCAACTTCTCGGCCCTAAAGGATCGAGTTTGCAAATCATAGAAAGAGGCACATCGCTTGGACTCGTCTAAAGGAGGCGACGTTAGTTGCGCTATATATGGA
>JAKBGL010000208.1 GCA_021833085.1 Actinomycetes bacterium
ACTTCCCAAGCCTACAAACAAGGTAACTATCGCTACTGGGAACCAGTCATCAACTACCTAAAAGCGCACCTGTCTCCCGGACAAAGGGTCGAAGTAGTCGACACCCCCACTCACGCGCAAGCCTACTATCTTCCAAGAGCTTCTATTCCACTCGTTCGGGGATGGTTCCGCCAAGCAGACTTCCCAGAGAACAGACTCCTCTATAGAACACACCTTCCCACCAGCTCCTACAAGAATTGGCTAGGCGAGGCATCCGCGGCGTACATAGTTCTCACGGAGGGACCTTACGACTTTTCTGCAAACAATGAAGCTAAGTTGCTTAGCTCATCACACTCCTTTTTAACTCTAGTGTTTAGAGACACAGACGTAAAGATATACAAAATCCGCAATGCGACACCACTGGTAAGTAACAACGCAGGCACCGTCTCCTTAGGGCTCACCGACCTTAAAATAAAGGTACTAACGCCTGGTCCAGTGGTAGTGAATATCAACTACTCTCCGTACCTTATACCCTCGTCAGGATGTATATCCTATCTGCGACCAGGAACAACGCTTTGGGAAGGCGCCAAAGTAGGAGTAGATACTTTGCACTTTGGGTTCAAGTGGAGTACCTTCATAAACACCGTCAGAGACTCTCTCGTAAGTCACAAAAGCACAAGCTGCACAAGTTCGTAAGTAGGTAGTTGTCACTAACTTCTCCTTAGGAGTTAAGATATCTCTATAGCCTTGGACTATACCTATCCAGGTTCAGAGGGAACTAGGAGTTTTTATGTGGCTAGAGAAGGTTTCGTCCCCTTCCGATATCAAAGATCTAGAGTATCCTCAAATCGACGAGTTGTGTCAGGAGCTTCGAGAGTTCCTAATCGAGACCGTTACAACTCATGGCGGGCATCTAGGCTCTAATCTAGGTGTCGTAGAGCTAACTGTAGCTTTACACAGAGTCTTCGAGTCTCCAAAGGATATACTGCTCTTTGATACCGGTCACCAAGCGTATATCCACAAACTGTTGACTGGAAGAGCGGAAGAGTTCCGAAACTTGCGATCCTCTGGGGGAATGTCTGGGTATCCAAAGCGGGCGGAGTCCGAGCACGACTGGATCGAAAACTCCCATGCATCAACGGCTTTAAGCTACGCCTACGGATTTGCCGCTTCTATGAGACTCGGACGAGGACCGATGGTAGGAGAGGCTAACCGATCTCTCTCCAAGGATCCAACCCGCCGAGTCGTTGCAGTAGTAGGTGACGGCGCTCTTACTGGCGGCATGGCTTATGAGGCCCTTAACAACATTGGACACTCCCAGTCCAACATTATTATAGTCTGGAACGACAACGGAAGGTCGTATGCCCCAACCATCTCTCGCCTGTCTCAATCCATTACAAAGATACGTCTTCACCCTTCCTACATGCAAGCTAGAAACCGACTAGGAAAAGTTATATCCGAAATTCCCGCTGTAGGTGGTATCGCAGCCTCGTCTTGGTCCGGCCTTACCACAGCTCTCAGAGAGGCTATCGAACCTCGGGTGTTCTTCGAGGCTCTGGGCGTAAGATACGCCGGACCCGTAGATGGACACGACGTAGCAGAGCTTGAGTACGCATTACAAGGATCAAAGGAGTGGAAAGGACCCATCGTTGTTCATGTTCTGACTCAAAAAGGTCGGGGCTACCCTCCGGCTGAAGACGATGAGATCAACCGCTTGCATGATCTGAAGGTACGAAAGTCTTCATCAAAATCCGACGATGGAACTAGCGGCTCTTACACTGAAACCTTCTCAAAACACCTCCTTGAGATCGCAGATCAGCGACCCGAGGTGGTCGCTATAACAGCAGCTATGCCTGCTCCGACGGGTCTTTTGCCCTTCTCGCAGGCCTACCCCGATCGCTTTTTCGATGTCGGAATCGCAGAGCAACACGCAGTCACTAGCGCTGCGGGTATGGCAATGGGTGGACTACGTCCAGTAGTCGCCATCTATTCGACCTTTTTATCAAGAGCCTTTGATCAGGTGAACCTAGACGTTGCTCTCCATAAGCTGCCGGTATGTTTTATCATTGATCGAGCTGGAATCACCGGAGACGATGGACCATCTCATCACGGCGTCTTGGATATGATCCAGATGTTATCCATACCTGAACTGGTGGTATTTGTTCCAAGCTCCCTAAGGGAGCTCTCCTCCATGTTGGACACTGCTCTTTCACTACCAGGCCCCGCTGCCATACGCTTCCCAAAGACTCCAGGTCCAATAGAGATCGCCGGAGGCATAGGAGCAGAAACTCGAGCTCGAAAAGTGGTAGGAGGAGGAAGAGAACTAGCTATTGTAGCTATCGGAAAGTTGTTACTTCCGGCCTATCAGGCAGTATTAGGGCTTGCAGAAGACCATCTCTCTGTTACTCTTTGGGATCCTAGATGCATTAGACCCTTAGATCCAGAGATGATCGCGGACCTGTGTCGACATGACATAGTATTAACCTTTGAAGATGGCTTCACGAACGGTGGAGCCGGAGACTTTATCGCTCATGCAATAAAGAATGTGAATCCGCGAGTCGATGTGCGCAACTATGGTGTTCCGCTTGAGTTCATCGCTCACGGCGATCCCGACGAGATTCTCGCCGTCGCGGGATTAGATACCGCCGGTATTCTTTCAGCAGCTCGGGAAGTCTTAAACTCACATCTTCTAGGCGGAGTAATTAATCAGCTACCGCTCCAGTAAGTTTCAAGGAAACGAAAATGTCAAGCGCCCTAAGACTTCAAAATCACGTAGTCAAGCATTACAGCTACCTGAGAGCGGTCGCGTGGGTATTGAGCCTACTTGGTACTTGGCAATAAAACCGGCAAATATCCTAGCTAGAAGTCAACTTGCAAAGGATTGTCCACGATCAG
>JAKBGL010000209.1 GCA_021833085.1 Actinomycetes bacterium
TGCTCCGACACCGGCCAGCTAACAACTACGTCTTCAAGTTACGCCTTTAGTTGGACTCCGACGACAAACGTTCATACCTATAAAGTTCGTCTCCAAGTACTACCGCTTATCACTACATCCGAATCCTGTTCATCAAGGATACTACTCATCGACTAGGGAAAGTGGTCTGGCAGGTCGTTCTCGTACAAGACAACGTCACGATCGGACAGGTGTTCTCTTACCCAAGTCACCGCAGCCTCGCGAGTTCTAACTTCAATGATCTGCTTCAAAGTCGCACCCGTGCCTGCGGCTCCCTCTTTTGCACCTTTTCGAAGAGCCTCTCGGTTGGTTCGACCTACGATAATGAGCACAGAAGCGACCTCAGCGATGGCTCTTGCAAACCTGAAGTTCTCTATGAACTGCTTGTGTCCAAGTTCCACCATTCCTGGAGTTACAACTACCCCTCTCTTACCGGCATCGACTCGGCGCTGAAGTGCAGCTAGAGCTCGTCTTGAACCAGCTGGATTGGAGTTATAGGTATCGTCTAGGATCTCGATACCACCATCTCCTGCGACAACTGCGTTTAGACGATTTGGTGGAGCCTTGATCTCACACAGTGACTCAGACAAAGCACTCTCGTTCACTCCAATAGCTAGCGCTGCCGCTACCGCACAAGCGAGGTTTCCAGCAGAGATGTCGCCTTCATCGACAGCCCCGATCCGTCTCTGCTCGACGTAGACTACCAGTTGACCCTCGTCGTTACTCTTTACACTCACATACGCTGAAAAGTCCTTCTCCGAGACCCTCAGGACCTTCTTTCCCTCAAGCTCGAGCGAGTTAGCAGCTAGTGCAAGTTTTGGATAGTCTACATTTACAACGACTGTACTGGCTCGTTCTGTAATCTCTGACTTCGCTATAAGTATCTGATCCTCAGATCCGAAGCGTTCAAGATGTACAGGACCTAAAGCACAGATCACAGAGACATCAGGGGGTATCCAAGAGCATAAACTCGCGATCTCCCCGTGTCCGAAGGTCCCCATCTCAGCTACAAGCAACTCTATCGAGCCGTCGAGATGTTCGTTTATAGTACGCGCTAGACCGGCTCTATTGTTAAAAGAAGCCGGTGACGCCAGCACCGTCATAGAGTCTCTAGTCAAAGTTGCGATGTAGTTCTTCGTAGTTGTCTTTCCAAAAGATCCAGTGATTGCGATCACCTTTGGACTGCTGCGCCTCAACTTGGTTTCAGCTTGAGAGACAAACTTAGAAAGTCCTCTAGATTCGATGGGCTTGGTCAACCAAAGCGCAGCTTCAATTAGGAGAGGCATCAAAAGCGGCACCAAAGAGAGGTAGAGATAGATAAAGGAGAGCACAAAGGAGATGAAAAATCCAACAGCGTAGACAACAAACACCGCTAGCATCAGCCTCTTCATCCTGGCAGTCAGAGACAGTTTCGAGGTTCTACCTCTTAGAGAGAGACCAAGGGGGAAAACTAAAGTTAATATCGCCACTGCGCCAATCAACACAGTTCGAACAACAAGAGGGACTCCATCTCGGGCCTGTAAGGCAGCTAGGAGATATCCGAATACAAAGGCTATCGCATTTATGCGTGCAGTCTCATACGACCACCACCTAATGGCAAATCTGGTGGTATAGGAGAGTATGTAGTGTTCTCTTTGAGCCACCCGTAACCACTTAATAGCCGACTGCAAAGAGGCTAACGTTCCAATGACTCCAGCTACTACTAGTAGGATCGTGTTCAAGCTCAAGAGTTCGCTCCAAGGAGACTGTCAACGTGCTTCAAAATTACTTCAGCGACACTAGCTGGCGCCTGAAGTGGCAGGTGGTGACCCACATTCGGCATGAAGACACAACTTGCATTAGGTATAAGCTGCGCAGCTACCTTGGCTTGAGAGATGGGAGTGACCTCATCCAACTCCCCATACAAAAGTGTCGTCTCCGCCTTTACCATCGGCAAGAGTTCTCTATAGTCTTCATTTACTATCTTCACTAAGATTTCCCGACTAACTCCCGAGGATTTTCTATAGTCGTCGGAACCATGCCTCTGTCGAAGTCTCTCCATTTTCTCTTCACTTAGAAGACCAAGAGTCCGCAGTTTTCTCGCAACCTTTATCGAAGTAGCCACCTTTGAGTTACCTTTTTCTCTTATAAGGGGCGCACTAACAAGAACAACGCCGCCCAAGTTTGAAACCATCTCATGTGCAGCCATCTGAAGTGCTATCCTCCCACCAAGAGAGTGTCCGACGAGAACTACACTCTTAGCCTTAGCGTACAACGCCTGAGCTTCGACAAGAAGCTCAGCCATCTGTCTAGCGTACTCATAGCTAGAAAGTGCATGAGCTGGCAGCGGAGAACTCCCAAAACCCGGAAGGTCAACATCTATAACTCTCAAGCGGGGAAAGGTCTCACTTTGAGTCAACAGCCTAGTAACTTCTTCGAAGTCGCCAGAGCTTCTGCCCCAACCGTGCATAAGTAAAACTACTAGGTCTCCCTCGCCTTCAACATGGGCAAAGACCTTGCCGCCACAAAATCCCTTTAGCAAAGCGTTCTCTCCCTAGTATTTAGTCACATTGAACCCATGTGAATATAGCACTGAGAGATTCTAGCTAGATATGTCGAAGTATCGATTACTACCCCTCGCCGGCGCTACTCCCATCGTCTAAGTGAGAAGATGATGAGGTAAATACTTCGTCCTCGTCGTCAAGGTAGGCTAAACACCAAGAGGCGTGTCCTTCCTCTGGGTCTCCCCCGCACTCCTCACATCTAACCTTGGGTTCGATAAACGCTCGCTTGGCCTTTCTCGCCTCTTCAAACTTGCGGTGGCGTCCTTTTTTCACGAGCAGCTCCTCGAATAATTAGACAACTACATAACATC
>JAKBGL010000210.1 GCA_021833085.1 Actinomycetes bacterium
CACCACACCACCACGTTAAGTAAATTAAATCATAGTTTCGATACGTACCTATGGAACGTTAAACCTCTAATAAGTCGAGGTTAGCAATTACAACGACCATTTACTTGACCAAAACAGACATCATCACTAGACATTCCTGAACCTTTAAACCTTCAGTCCGAACTCTTCCAGCAGACGGGGTAGAGTAGCAACCTAAGCAATTATGGGTTGGTTTCTTCTCATCTATTAATCTAACGAAGCTCAACTTTATGAGAATCTTCCCTATCCTCATGCCAATCATCGAGATCAAACACCGTGACCTACCCTTTTCCAAAATCCCAGACAGAAGGAGATGGCCAAGAACACTCCATCAGGGAGTAGAATCCCTGCGCAGTACTAACATCGATATGCATACAGATAAACTGGACACCGAATCGCATCAGTCGTTCACAAGTCAGATCTCCTACCGCCCAAACTATCTCAGCAGGAACAACTCGCGGGCCGATCATCTTACGAACGTTCCTCCAGGTCAGGCAGTCCTTGTTCCAAGACGCAGCTTCGCTAGACTAAGACTATCTATCACTGAGAACTCAAATGTGCATCATATCTTCAAGCCAACAGCAAATACCGGATCACTCAAACTATCGCGAAGAAAGATCTCTACGTCTAACAAAGGACACGCTCAGTTCACAGACACTACTACAGTAAGAACAAGTAGGAGCAACGATCAAAATAATGGATTTTTAAGTAGTCTTTGAGTCTCTCTAGGAAATTTATCGTCCAGGACCTCTACTTTTTCTAAAACAGTAATAGCAAATGGCACGGACACAGATTTTATTCTCTTCAGCCCAAGTATATCCAGAGATTCAGTATTCCATCGATCTCCATCTGAATACACATTTACTGGAGGATCGGAGACTAAAACATAACCACCGACCGCAACAAGACCCGAAGCACACTCAGCCGTCACCGCAGCCTTACCAAACGCCTTTGCGGTGACAAATTGCGCAGACTCTCTGAAACCTTCAACGTGTCCAAACACCTCTGCACGACCATGCATAACTTTACATCTATCCCTAAGTTCATATTGCCCGGCACAGTCATCTAAAAACGTAGCTCGTTTTCCCATCGACTCCACTAAGTAAACTTGCACCCCATCGAGAACCTGAGCAAGGACCAAACCGGGGAAACCTCCTCCGGTACCAAGATCAAAAAGAGAGAGCGTTGAGCAATCGGAAAACTTAGAACACAGATCTAAAACTAACTCACTAAAAAATAACGCCTGCTCCAAGTGAATATCTGGAGCAGACGGACCAAGGAATCCAAGTCTTTGAGACTCAAGAATCCAATTAAATTTGTAATCCAAAGACCTATGAGCCGATTTCCGCTCCTAACTCTTCCTTCTCCTCCACATTTTTGTTAGCGAAAATAACTACGTATCTATTAGGTTCTTCACCCTCAGATTTGGAGTCAACACCGTCTATAGACGCAACTACATCATGGATAATCTTCCTCTCTGAAGCAACCATGGAGTCAAACACTCGATCCTCGCCAGAAGCGATCACGTCATCTACAACATTTCTCACGAATCGTTCTAATGCCTCACGACGCCGTTTACGATAGCCATCAACGTCGACTGTCACACGACCTGCAGACTCTCCTGCATGCGCCTGTACGACTGCTTTTGTTAGCTCTTGAACCGCAGCTATTACAGCTCCTTTTTGGCCAATCAACGAACCAAGTTGCTCGCCAGTTATAGATAGGTCTATCGACTCTTCGTCTAGATGATCAATAGATACAGTAGCCAACATATCAAGTTCATATAAAAGATCAGCAAGGAAATGCTGCGCAACGACGGCTAGCTCCGTACGGGAAATGAGAGGACTAGCTGTCTCTTCCAACTGTTCAACATCGTCTTCTCTCTCTTGCATTACTGTATTCCTCTCCTTTTGACCATCAAACGCCTTACTACTTGTATCCACACGTTCGACGCTCGCACTTCCTGCGTCTGAACCAGTATCATCTTTACCAGAAGACGATCTCCGCCGTCTCACTCGACGACCATCTTTCGCCTTAGGGGTAGTTGGCAAGACCCTTCCACGAACTCTAGCTAGTCGTTTGGACATACCAAGAAAACCCGACTTAGGTTCCTCTAACACCTCAAACTCAGCCTCAGAGTAGTCAACCCCTAAGAGATCTAGGGCTGCTTCCTTTGCCTCTTCAACCGTCCTACCGGTCGTCTCAACCCAATCCATCTATACCTCTCGAACTCATACGTAATACAAATAGAAGAACAAAGCACGAAGTATAACTCAACCCCGTCGTTTTGACTCTCTACGAGGTCCGGCTGGCCTGTTCTTAGCGTTCACATCGTTACGTTGTCCACCTCTACGCCGCATCGGACTTTGTGATGAGCGACTATTCGACGATTTTGACTTGTCTATCCAGCCATCACTTGAAGACGTAGTCTTACTGCTCTTACTTCCTGTATCGTCTTTATCAATCTTTGCGCTGTTCGTTTGCTTGCTCTGAAGATCAAGACGCTTTTGCTCCCTAGCACCTAACGAGTGTGCCCGTAGCACCGGATCTCGTCTCCACATGATCTCTTGTTGGACAACTCGGAACAACCCAGACACAACAAAGTATAAGTTTACGCCGGAAGGAATACCAATATAAATAACTCCGAAAATAATCGGAGTAAATCTTTGAATCATGAGAGCTTGCGGATTTGCTTTAGCAGCAGCAGGATTCTTAGCCGTAATCTGCCACGTCTGTAAAAACTGGAGCCCAACTGCAAGTAATACCACGAAGTAGTAGGGAAGGGCACCAAAAAAAGGACCTTTAAAGCTTGTAGCCGCCACCGCTAAATTA
>JAKBGL010000211.1 GCA_021833085.1 Actinomycetes bacterium
TCCTACTACCCCACCGATTATATAACCGGGGACTAGTAGTAAAGATGCGTTGACCGGAGTGAGGTGCCGAACTCCTTGAAGATACATAAGTAGAAGAAAAAGTACCGCAAAGTTTGCGAGAGATTGTAGCAACGCCGCCACCATGGATGGAGCTAGAGTCGGGATCTTAAAGATCTGAAGAGATAGCATCGGATCACTTTGTGCTCGCTCTACTAGGACGAAAACGATGAGTAACACTACTCCTCCTGACAAGAGCGCTACTATAGCCCCAGAGAGTGACTCTGACGTCAGTCTCGTCATTCCCCAAAGGATTGAGAACAGTCCGGCACCTAAAAGTACCATTCCCGGGAGGTCTAGACGATGCGCTTTCCTCTCTGAACCTTCCTTCAATACCTTAAGGGCCAAAGTGAAGGCTGCGAGCCCTATTGGAACGTTGATCCAAAATATCCAGCGCCACGAGAGATAGGTTACGATTACCCCACCAAGTACCACTCCAAGTACAGCTCCTACATTCCAACCGATAGAGTTGAAGCCGTAGGCTCTTCCGCGCGTCTCAGGTGGAAAGGTGTCAGCTATGACAGCCCCAGAGTTAGAGGCAATGAGCGCCCCGCCTACTCCTTGGAGCAGGCGGAAGCTTATAATGGAGGCTTCGTTCCACGAGAGTGCACACAGTAAAGAGCCCAGTACGAAAATGAGAAATCCCATCTCGTACATGTGCACCCTGCCAAACATGTCGCCAATCTTCCCAACCTGCGTTGAGAGCAACGTAATAACAAGGAGGTAGCCGATAACTACCCATATGACCGATGACAGTCCAACATGAAGTGCTTTTTGCATCTCGGGAAGTGCTAGAACAACGATTGTGGTATCCACGGCCGTGATAAGGACTCCAGAAACAATAACTAAAAGTGCAAGAGACTGTCCCCTAGACGTTACAGGTTGCTCACTCACTTTTCCACTATCTCTCTTCTCGCCTTCTAACTCATAGAACTTTAGGATCGTCTAAGTGTTAGATTAAGGCTATACCTGCCAGAAGGTAAAAGTCCATATATTTGTTGTATTTTCAAAGTATCTTGTCGATAGGCGAGTTATATACCGTGAACTGTATAACACATCGAAGATACCTCTGGCGGTGATTGGCTATTAGTGACTAAAGCCCCCATTTTGATGTTCTGGGGCTGTGGGTGACATTGGATTGGCATCGATATAATCGATTGAACTCCGTAAGGCGTCTATAAATTGGCGAGCTAGCTCTAGAGTAAATCCTTGTCGGATTACGACACGCTGGACTACTACGTCTTGAGAGTCGGGTGGAAGGGTGTACGTAGGTAGTTGCCATCCGTAGCTCCTTAGCTGGTTTGAGAGCCGATAGAGATCGATGTCTCTATTACTACTTGTCCAGGTCACCAACGGAAGGCCTGTTCTTCCGTCGCTTATTACCTCGAAGCGCTCGAGTGACTTTACCTCGTTTGAAAGATACTCTGCGCAGGTCCTTAAGTTCCTCATAACTCTTTGATACCCGTCAACTCCTAACCTTAGAAAGTTGTAGTACTGTGCAGCTACTTGACCTCCGGGTCTCGAAAAGTTTAATGCGAAGGTGGGCATCTCGCCGCCGAGATAGTTGACATTGAAAATAAGGTCTTCGGGCAGGTGAGATTCGTCTCTCCATATCGCCCAGCCAACACCAAGTGGCGCCAAGCCATACTTATGGCCCGATGCGTTTATTGAAGATACGCGCTTTAACCGGAAGTCCCACTTTATCTCTGGATCTAAAAACGGGGCGACAAATCCCCCGCTCGCGGCATCTACATGGATCGGAATGTCAATGTCATGTTGTGATTGAAAGTCGTCTAATGCGTGTTCTAGATCTTCAATATTTTCATAGTGTCCCGTGAAGGTAGTTCCTAAAGTATTGACAACTCCAATGGTGTTCTCATCACAGTGCTCCAGTATCTCATTAGGGTCAGATATGTAGCTTCCTCTATGAAAGGGTAGCTCTCTCAACTCTACGTCAAAGTACCTTGCAAACTTGTGCCAACATACTTGTACAGGCCCAGTCACCAGGTTTGGTACCTGGCCTCCAGTCGGTTTCCGAGCTGCTTTCCAACGCCATTTCATGGCGAGTCCACCCAACATTGCGGCTTCGCTGGATCCGGTAGTCGAAGTCCCAATGGTGCTAGCTGCTGACGGTGAACCCCAAAGATCCGCTATCATGTGGACGCAACGTTCTTCTAACTCTGCCGTATGTGGGTATTCGTCCTTGTCTATCATGTTCTTTCCGATAGCGGATGTCATGATCTCTACGACCTCTGTATCGTTCCATGTTCCACAGAACGTCGCTAGGTTCTGCCTTGAGTTACCGTCAAGCATAAGTTCGTCTTCGGTCAGTTGAAGTGCTACCTTGGGATCGCTTTGAGTGGCAGGTATGGCGAACTTTGGAAGTTCTTTGTCGACGGTGTTTGATGGCTGTACGGTAAGGTTGCCGGTATTTTGAGTTTTCTTATGTAACATATCTCCTCCAAAACTGTCTTGGTAGTGCGAGTCTATACGAGTGCTCCTGTGGCTTTTAAAGTCTTAGATCCCAGTCTGGTTACGCCTGAAGGTAAACGCTCTTGCTGGACGTAAAGGTACAGGAGGTATATCAAGGTGTTCCAGAGGTGGTGAGAAGATCGTTGAGAGTAGTAGTTACATATGCAGTCAACTTTACTGTCAGTTTTAGCCTCTGCCTACAAAAGTTCTCCGGCACAAAATATCTATACCTAACACTAAAACTTATGTAATAATAAGACAACACATATAAAGAGACGAGTTAGATGTTCGCTTGAAAGCTAAAGTTACAACGAC
>JAKBGL010000212.1 GCA_021833085.1 Actinomycetes bacterium
GCTGAAGACCTTCTTAGGCTCGATAAGTTTGCAGATATCTCCGCAAGAAAGTTGATCGATGCGATTGAGGGGTCAAAAAGTCGTCCTCTCTATAGAGTGCTCGTCGGTCTTGCCATTAGACATGTTGGTGCTACTGCTGCGATCAAGATTGCGAGTAAGGTCAAGTCTCTGTCTGAGTTGTTGGTGGTTGAGTCTGCGGATCTAAGTGAGATCGAGGGACTCGGAGAGATAATCTCTAACTCTGTAGTAAAGTTCGTCAGAGATCCAATTACTCGAGGTATCGTCGAGTCCCTGGTTGAAGTCGGTATAGGTGAAGCAGGCCTCCAAGAAGGCCCCGGAGAGAGCTTTGATCTTACTTTGTCTGGACTGTCTTTTGTGGTGACTGGAACGCTGTCGAGTTTTACTCGTGAACAGGCTGAAAGAGCGATAACTTTGCGTGGAGGAAAGGTCACCTCTGCTCCCTCGACAAAGACTAACTATCTCGTTGTTGGTGAAAACCCGGGAGCTTCAAAGTTGACAAAGGCTGAACGCTTAGGGGTTAGGATCATCGATGAGAACGAGTTCTTAGAGACGTTGGAGCGTGGCGACGGAGACAAGGTTGGATAAGGTTGGGACTTTCGATTATCTGGCATAAGGTGAATTAGCTGAGTAGTACGAATAGAGTTGGAGACAAGTTAGGCCTAGTACTAGGCGGTAGGTATAAACTCTTGGCCTCGATAGGCCACGGCGCATCCGGTGACGTCTACTTAGCCTTTGACTCTACTGCCTTGTCGCGGGCGGTAGCGATAAAACTATTGCACTCACAGCTCGCTAGCGACAAGGTGTTTCTTCGACGCTTCCAAGAGGAGGCTAAAGCAGCCGCTGCACTCTCACACTCTTCAATTATGTCTGTCTATGACTCGGGTGAGTCTCTCGCGGGACCGTATTTGGTGTTAGAACTCCTAAATGGTGGCTCTTTAAGGGAACATCTAGCTACAGGCTGGAGACCCACTCAGGCACAAGTCGTGCAGATAGCGCTTCAATGTGCCTCAGGGCTTGAGTATGCTCACAAGCGCAACTATATCCACAGAGATCTAAAGCCAGCGAACTTAATTTTTGATGAGGGTGGGCATATCAAGATTGCAGACTTTGGACTGGCAAGGACGCTAGCAGAACCTGCTTGGAGTGAACCCAAGGGCGTGCTTTTAGGAACGGCAAAGTATGCATCTCCCGAACAGGCAAACGGCGTGGCGGCCCTAAAACAAAGCGATCTTTACTCCCTGGGCTTGATAGTCTTTGAGATGTTGTCGGGACGGCTTCCATTTAGTGGAAACGACACGTTCGAGATACTGCGGGCAAGGCTCAACCAAGACGTTGAACCTCCTAAAGAGGCTGGAGCTATGGGCCCGATCCTAGCGAGAACCTTGAGACGGGATCCCAATAAACGACCAACGACAGAGGAGTTCGTTGCAGAGTTTCTCGCGCTGTCGAGGTCTTTTGATCCTCCTAAGACGATACCGGCCTTACACCGAGACGAGTTTGAAGAAGTAATCCAACGGAGTTCTCCGCTGTCTACGGTAATCGATATAACCGATCGAGGACTTCAGACACAAGGCCGCTATAATCCTGTTTCTGGCGTCCAAGATGGAGAGTCAGATACCTTAACGGTATTTGATGACGAGGTTGAGGCGACTAGCACCATACTCTCAGTGTCTCATCGCGACCTATCTAACGCTAGTGACAAGACCTCCCTTTATACCTCACCGCCGACGGACTTTACATCGAGTTCAAAAGAGTCTGATGGACCAGATGCGAATGGAACTAAGTCAAAGCGAGTATTGGGAGGCTGGCGTGGGCTTTTTGTGTGGGTACTTGTAACGTTGATTTTGGCCTCTGTTGCATTTGCGGCAGCATCTCTATACCAAAAGGCAACCAGCGCCAAGGTTCCCTTAGTTCTCGGACTTACTCCAAAAAGTGCCACGTCAAGCATAGATAAGGTTGGACTGAAGGCTCTAGTCTCAGGGAAGGTGTACTCTTCGAAAGTTCCAACGGGTCTCGTAGTATCGGAGTTTCCGAAAGCTGGATCACTAATCGCCAAGAACGTAGTCATTGATTTAACGCTTTCTGCAGGTCCACCACCGGTCCCTGTTCCGAGTTTGGCTGGACTATCTGAGGCTGCAGCTGAACAACTTTTGACGCAGAAACATCTAAAGTATCAGCTCCAGACCCAGTACTCTTCAAGCGTGAACTCTGGAGATGTGATATCTTCAACTCCAGCTACTGGCCAGTTGGCACCGTTTGACTCTACTGTGTCTTTGCTTGTGTCAAAGGGCCCGGCTCCGGTTCCAGTTCCTAACGTCGTAGGTGAGTCACAGCAAGCCGCAACATCGACGTTGTCCTCAGACCAGTTGGCTGTAAGCACCTCAACCGCTTACTCAGATACGGTTCCCTCTGGCGATGTTATTTCACAAGGTACGCCTCCTGGTTCTATGGTGCTACCTGGCACTACGATATCAGTCGTTATCTCCAAAGGTCCTCAGTATGTGACGGTTCCAAATGTGATAGATGACTCACTAAGCCAAGCAGAACAGGCACTGCAAAGTGCCGGGCTCCAGGTTGGAAACGTCTACGGTCCCAAAAAAGCTAAGGTAGTGATATTTACAAATCCGTCCTTCGGACAACAGGTGCTCTACGGGAGTTCAGTCGACCTCTACATGGCCTGATACTACCTAAATTCTGTGTTTAGTTACGAGTATCATATTGCTGCGCAGCGAAGGACTTCTTGGGGTATCACGGCGCTAGCGCTATTTGGTTCTAGGTTGTTTCGTGCTTTGTATGGATGTCTCTGCTTTACGTCTGCGTTT
>JAKBGL010000213.1 GCA_021833085.1 Actinomycetes bacterium
TCCTTTGCCAGATCCACAGGATAAGGAACGCTATGTAAGGGCGATGTTTGATGAGATATCATCTCGTTACGATCTCGTCAACCGAGTCATGACCTTTGGCCTAGATCAAAGCTGGCGCCGCAAAGCTCTTAAAGCCTCGTACCTCAAAAACGGCGAAATACTTCTCGACGTGGCTACAGGTACAGGTGATTTTCTCGTTCTAGCTACAAATATTACCCCGTACGTCATAGGCATAGATCTTTCGTTCGGAATGCTAAAACATAGCCGAAGCGCCCAACCTCTCGTACAAGGCTCCGCCCTCGATCTGCCTTTAGCAGACGAAAGCGTAGACGTAATTACTTGCGGTTTTGCTCTTAGAAACTTCAAGGATATCCCACAGGTTCTGTCTGAGTTTCATCGCATTCTGAAGGCGGATGGCAGAGTCGCGATATTGGAGGTATCGACTCCGTCTAACCGCCTCGTGGAAGTACTCCACAAGATATATTTCAACAAAATAGTCCCAGAACTAGGTGCACTATTGTCAAGCCCGAAGGCTTATCGTTATCTACCTGCCTCAGTCGCTTATCTTCCGCCTCCCGACCAACTCACTGAGTTGTTCAAAGATGCCAGATTTAGCGGTATCATTCGAAAAGAGTTGAGTTTCGGTGTATCACAACTTTTTTTGGCCCGAAAGGACCTACCTTAATGAGTAAAAAACAAGAGAAACTTTTGAGACGGGAGATCGGATACTTTGAAGCCGATATGTATGATCTCCTGAACTCATTGGAACCAACATTCTTCCTCGAAGGCGCTAACCAATGGTGTCTCGGAGTTGGCCAAACATATCGATCTCAGCAACATTCACTCAAGGATTTGAAGAACTACTCTATTAGAGACTACTTACCTATGGTCCAATCAGACGTCGACCCCAGGACCCCTTTATATCAGGTTGTTACCCCTTTTGACCCGGCAGAGCCCATTACCGTCACGGTTCCAGAGATAACAATAACGGGAACATTGGGTTCAACCAAGGTACACGTCACCACCAACCACCTAGGCTCTCCCACTGACTCAAACTCTGCGCTATTGAAGAAAGTTCTGTCCGGAATTCACGCGAGCTCAACAGGTCCGACTTTTAAAGGTAAGCTACTGAAGGAACTTGAGTCCCTTGATCTTACAACCTGGCGGTCAAAGTTCGAAGGGGCGCTCAAAGACATCGAGAGTCAACTCGTGAGAAAAATAGTCCTATCTCTAACTTCAGATGCAAAAAAGACCGAGATGTACTCAAAGGCCGAGTGCATGAGGCGCCTAAAACAATCAATGCAGGCTTCCCATCTTTTCTCCGCTAATAACTACATAGGGATTACACCGGAGTTGGTCCTCTCGCTGGACAATGGGACAGCCGTGTCGAAACCACTCGCCGGCACCCGAACAACTGAAAATAGCGAAGAACTAGGTACTTCACAAAAAGATATCTACGAACACGATGTGGTCGTAGAGGCTATAACCGCCAGACTTAACTCTCTTGCCCATAGCGTCGACTTTACTAAATCACAGATGTTTAACGCTGGTCCTATAACACATATCGCCACAGAAATTAGAGCAACTGGCTTCAAAGCCGAGGTCGATCTCCTAGGTGTCCTTGCAAACTTAGCACCTACGCCAGCGATCTGCGGAGACCCTCAAGAACTTGCTCTAACAAGAATCAAAGAGCTCGAAGGAGATCGGGGCTTTTTCGGTGGGCTGGTAGGCACCATGGACTCTGAGTTAGATGGCGAAGCTTACCTTGCAATTCGGTCGCTTAGAGATCTCGGCGACAAAGTACGTTTTCAGGCGGGGGTTGGGCTAGTAGATGGATCCAAGATTAATCAGGAGTTTACCGAAATAAATCAAAAGATTGCCAGTGTTTACCAGCCATTAGGAACCGAAATCCAATCTTAATTTGGACATCCTCTCCGCCCTTACATGCGAGGTTTCCATATCTGCTCACACCGCCCTGGTTGGTTGACGCTTCATTGGGTCGGTGTAGGACTGGACGACTCTTTCGTTGAACATCGTTCAGTTGCTTACGCCATTGGAGGTGATGATGGTCTTTCTATAAGTCATGATTGCATTGTCGCTAGGCGTTCTGAGACACTGGAGGGTTCTAAAAGATAGGATTATCTTGCGCCAAGAAGTGTCGGGTGAATCAAGAGCGTCTATGGAGATGCCAGAGGCACTCCCTAGCTGTCAGATTATAGGGATTGTCAAGCCATTGTGATTCCACATTACGGGGATCTTGTAGTAGTTTGCAAATTCCCATGTCATCCCTAATCGTACTTATAAACCTGCGATCCATCATGTTTCGAACTAGGTAGAGTGTGGTCTTACCGCTAGTCTGGTTGAGGCATGAGCAACTATAACGAATAGCTGTTACACGTTTGTCTCTTAGACGAACGGAGTTAACCAACAAGAGGAGCGCAAACCCCGCCCTTACAGACGGGACTTGCGCTCCCGTTTGATCATTTTTGCTAAGCCAGCGCAAGGCGCAGTGCTGCGATGCGGTATTACTGTATTACTGCTATACTTCAATCATGAGCAAAACACCAACCTTCGTCACAGTGCAGAGCCGTGGCCTCATCGCTATCCCCACCTCGATTCGGCGTCACTTCGGCTTAGACCAGCCTGGAGCACAGGTCGAGGTGATTGAACGAGAGAACGAGATCGTCCTTCGCCCACATATTGCCGTGCCATCCGACCAGGCGTGGTTCTGGACAGAGCGTTGGCAGCAGATGGAGCGCGAAGCAGATGAGGACATTGTTGCTGGACGGGTTGTAGTCAGCGAGGGCATTGATGAGTTTCTCGCCGAACTT
>JAKBGL010000020.1 GCA_021833085.1 Actinomycetes bacterium
GTGGTGGTCTCGTACTGGGAAGTACGCGAACAATGAGTCAAGGAACTTACGATATAGAAAAGCTTGCTTTTAGCGCTGCTGCGGTCCTGACAAACACAACACCTGTAGGCGCATTTCGTGGTGCCGGTAGACCCGAGGCTGCTGAGTTCTTAGAACGAATTATGGACATCGCCGCGGACGAGCTTGAAATAGATCCGGTTGAGATTAGAAGGGTAAATCTAATACCTAAAGAGGCTTTCCCTTACACGACGAAGACTGGTGCTAACTACGATATCGGAGACTACGAGAAGGTCCTAAATTATCTACTTGCCACCGCTGGCTACGACGATCTAAGAAAGGAACAAAGGGTACGAATCGACCAAGGAAATACCAACTTGCTCGGCATTGGCCTGTCCGTCTATGTAGAAATTACCGCAGCCGGTGCAGGAGAGTACGCTGAGGTCGAAGTATTAGAAGAAGGAAAAGCTCGAATCAAGGTCGGAACGTCAGCACATGGCCAAGGACACGCTACATCGTTTGCAATGTTGGTCTCTGACTCTTTAGGAATTCCACTTGAAAGCATCGAATTCGTGCAGTCCGATACCGCCGAAGTACCGAGAGGACACGGTACGGGTGGATCACGGTCCCTACAGCTGGGAGGTTCCGCTGTACAGACCGCATCTGTTCAAGTGAGAGAGATAGCTGCTCGTCTCTTGTCAGGACGACTTGAAGTGGCTTCTGAAGATATCACAATCTCAGATAACGGTCTTGAGGTAAGAGGTGTTCCTACAACAAAGAAAAGCTGGGCTGAGATCTACCAAATGGCCAAAGAGGAGGACATCTCGCTAAGAAGCGAGTTTGACTTCACCTCAAGTGGACCTACCTTCCCATTTGGCGCTCATCTCTCTGTGGTCGAGGTCGATATCGAAACTGGAGAGATCACACCTGTATCGCATTACTGCGTGGACGACTGTGGGACGATTATCAATCCGTTGTTAGTAGAGGGGCAACAACATGGAGGCGCTATTCAGGGCATGTCCCAGGTACTCTACGAACACTTTCAGTACGACCAAGACGGCAATCCCCTAACCACAAACTTCGCAGACTATGAAGTTCCCGCGGCCACCGAGGTTCCACCTATTTTTAGCTTCACCACTCAGACGCCGACACCGAACAACCCACTAGGTGCAAAGGGTATCGGCGAATCTGCAACTGTAGGGGCCACCCCGGCCGTGCACAACGCTGTAATAGATGCCCTAAGTCATCTAGGGGTAAGGCACATCGATATGCCATGTACCCCAGAAAAGATTTGGCGAGCAATAAGTGATGGTCGTAGTGCCAGAATATGGAGTGATCCACCTGACATATTTCAACACCTTGCAGTGAGAGAATCAACCGGAGATGGCGACGCTGAAGAGGTAGACATATAGACATTTGGACTCCGAGACTCCCAATAAATCTCTCTCCCGATCTACCGTCGAGCCCAATCGTCGACAATGGAGAACTTCACGTCATAAAAGTTTCATATCTCTAAAAGTAGAGCTTACTATGAGGATCTCCTAGCCGCCAACGCTAGGGTCAACTAGCACCGATGTGCAATATGAACAGCGCCTAGCTCCAATAGGGATCTCCGATAGACACTCGGGGCAAAGTTTGGTAGTCGGGTCTACGGCAATCTTCGAGGCTCGGCGGGCTTGGACTCGCAGGGCAGGTGCGACAACGATAAAGTATATCGCTAATGCCGTAACGAAAAAGGTGATGGTCACATCGATAAAGTTTCCGTAAAAAAAGCGAGAGTGACCGACACTAAAGTAAAGATTCCCGAAGGTCGCTTGATTGCCGAAGATACCAATTATTGGAGTGAAGAAGTCAACCACAAGAGCCTTTACCAACGCCGCAAATGCTGTACCTATGACAAACGCAACTGCCAAATTCAACAGATTGCCTTGCATAATAAACTTCTTAAATCCGGACACCAATAGCCTCGCTTTATAGAGTGCAAAAGCAAGCATAGCGAGCGCGCCCAAAGGTTGAGCGACCTTCTTTATTGAAGTCCCTCTGCGAACTCATCCCAGCTAGCCCCGAGTCGCGGTTGATATAAAAACTAGTCCTTGACATCCTAATTGATTTCGTTGGCTGAGCGAAAACCACACTATCGCTGCAACGTTGTGAGACAATAGGTGATAGAGGTTCAGAGGTGTCTCGATCAGACATCCAAACTACATCCATCGCCAGATAATGTTTTGTTCAACATTATCCAACCGCCTTTTGCAAGTGCTACTGGCCAAGTTATTGGCTTTCTCAATATCCTGCGACTTCGGACAAGCCATATAGGGTTTGCCAACCTAAAAAGAACTTCGAACCTCTAAACTCATGAGGTGCTACAAGTTAACTTAAAGATCTCTAATAACAGTTAGTTTTAAATAAATGATCGACAACAAACCCGGCTCAGCTGCCACCGCGGCGCTTGTCTCGTCGGTCATTCTCTGGGGATTAACTCCGGTGGCAACAAAATTTGCACTCCAGTACACAACTCCGAACTTCCTACTGCTAAGTCGGTTCCTTTTGACGTTCGTTCTTGGACTCATACTTCTGCCAAAGGTACATATTCACACTATCAGTTTAAAGACGATCGCCAAGATTATATCCCTTGCAGTTTGTGGCATCACTGGCTACCAGCTACTTATCACAACAGCTCTTGAACATATGCCTGCGAGTAGAGCTGGAATCGTCTTAGGTGTCGAACCAACTCTAATTCAGCTAATAGCTCTGATATCACTAGGCCATCGGATTACAAAGCGAAGTTTACTAGCGCTCCTATTAGGACTTGGAGGAGTTGTACTCGTCTCCTTCGGAGAGTCAAGTGGGCACGCAGCGTTTGACATAGCCAGCACGGGATACGCTCTTCTAGCCGCCTTATGTTGGTCGATATACGTCGTAGCTAGTCGCGGAGTCGCAAAAACTGTTGGGACATTTAGATACTCCGTTACAAGTACAACCTTTGGATCACTCACGATAGCCGTTATCGCTTTGATTACTCACAACTACTCTAGTAGTGAAGTACCCAAACATCCATATGTCTTGTTAGCGACGATCATATTTCTATCGCTCTTCGCCACCGTGGGTGCCATGATCACTTGGAACTATGCTGCGAGGTTCGTATCCCTCCAACTTCAAGGAGCTACCTTGTACGCAATTCCGCTAATTTCAGCCGTAGGTGGAACCGTACTTCTAAGAGAGCAGCTACCTCCTATAGTCATAGCAGGGTCCGTAGCGGTTCTTTCTTCTATCCACATCAGCAGAGGTATAATAAAGGGTAAAAGTTAGTTGCACCGAGCGCCTACCAAGAATCCGCCCTCAACTTGCAAACTACAACAGGAATGACCTGTCATCTCAAATACTCTATTTATCATGACAACCGACTATAGCAACACCTCGGCCCCTGGTCAAAGATCCACAAATACCACATTATTGACTACATCCGAGCTAGAGCGATCTCTATCTAAAGAGTTCTCTCCAACTGGACACTTTCTCGATACCGCCACGATTGGGCTACCTCCGGAAACGGCAATTTCACGCCTCTCTGAGATGGTCAAAGCCTGGCAAGGTGGAGTCCTTAATACTCCTGACTTTGATCAATCCGTGACAGGTTCGATTAATCATTTTGCCAACCTTGTAGGTGTGGATCCGAAGACTTGTGCCATCGTGCCACAGGTCTCAATAAGTTCAGCTATGGTTGCCGCCTCCTTACCCGAGGGATCCACTGTTGTCCTAGCAGAAGAAGACTTTACATCCGTCTTGTTTCCTTTTTTCGTACAAAGTGATCTCGGAAAACTCAAACTTAAGGTTGTACCGTTTGATCGAGTACTTGAATCTTTAACGGATGAGGTCGACCTAGTCGCCGTAAGTGCAGTACAAAGCGCTGATGGAAGAGTCATCGACCTAGACGCACTGTCCGAAATTGCTAACTTGCACGGGATTAAGACTTATCTCGATCTGACCCAAGCCGCCGGATGGAAAAGAATCGAGGCGAGTCGCTTCGATGTAGTATCTGTCAGCGCGTATAAGTGGCTATGCTCCCCTAGGGGTACTGGGTTCCTATATGCATCTAAGACTTCTTCTGAGTGGCTCAAACCCTTTAATGCTGGCTGGTACGCTGGAGAAGACCCATGGAGTTCGATATACAGCTCCCCATTACGCCTAAGTAGTGACGGACGAAAGTACAACATATCACCAGACTGGTTCGGATACTACGCGGCGGAACCCACACTCGCTCACTTAGAGGAGATTGGAATCGATAGCATTGAGGCTCACAACGTATATTTAGCTAACCTTTTACGATCTGAATTAGGACTCTCCGATTCCAACTCCGCAATAGTCAGTCTTACAACTGACGCTCCGCTTGAGAAGTTTCGTGAGGCAAATATACAAACCTCAGTGAGAGCGGGGAGGACACGAATTACGTTTCATCTATACAACGACGTAGAGGATGTCGAGGCGGCTGCTAAGGTTCTTTCGTAGAACTTGGACAACTCTAGCCAACTATTAAGTACAAACCGTAGGGGATCAGGATAGTGATGAAAGTAGGGCTAATGCCAGAAGAGGGTTCAGAAGAGATAAGACAGCGGCGTCGGCACTCAATCAAGTGGAACAACTATCCGAACGATACAATTCCACTATGGGTAGCTGACATGGACCTCTTTGCCCCAACTTCGGTGACATCAGTACTATCAGAGGCGATAAGACGCTCAGATCTCGGCTACCCGTCCAAGGAGCTATACGATAGCTACTTGGACGCTATAAATAGATGGACAAAGAGACGCTTTGGGTATCTATACGAGCGAGAGAACCTTGAACCGATAGGCGACATTGTACAAGCGATCTACTGGGCGGTTTCGACTTTACCTGGAAATGCGGTAATATTTGCCTCGCCAGCATACCCACCATTTTTTAGGTCTGTAAGAGAGTCCAAGAAAGATATTGTAACCACAGAGATGCAGCAAATCGACGGCGTTTTCCGGATAGACATCGACGATCTCGAAGAAAAAGCCCTCCATAACCGTGGAAGTATTTTGTTACTTTGTAACCCTCATAACCCAACTGGAAGGGTACTTGAAGAAGAAGAGTTGAAAGAGATCACCGATGTCGCTATTGAGAACGACCTTTGGATCATCTCCGATGAGATCCATCGTGATATAGTATTTGACGGACATAGACACATACCAACCGCATCTATCTCTCCCCAGGTTGCCCAACGAACCGTTTCTTTGATATCGGGCTCCAAGACGTTTAACCTCGCTGGGCTTCATGCAGCGGCACTGCACATCCCAAGCGGCACACCAAGTGAACTAATGCGCTCAATACCTAAAGGCCTCCTATCAGGTCCGTCGTCACTAGGTCTTTTAGCTGGCGCAACAGCCTTTGAAAACGAAGAGGCTTGGTTATCTCAAACGCTCAACTACATAGATGACAATCGTAAACTACTAGCGGAGTTCGCTGGAGAATATGATCTACGAGCAACAATTCCACAAGGAACGTACATGTCGTGGATAGATTTCGCTCCCCAGCTACAGTCAAGTCAAGCCGAAAGCGCGCATCGACTTCTCCTTGATAGAGCAAGATTGGCGTTAAGCAGCGGTGAGGAGTTTCTACCACAAGGCGGTACGCCGTACGCCCGAATGAACCTTGCCACCTCTCACCAAGTACTTAAAGAGTCTTTAGATAGATTAAAGCCTCTCTTACACACCTAAGGTTATTGACTGACAACCAGCTACTTGAACTTCGCTATCGGGGCCAATAGCCGATAGATCGGATCTCGGTGTTTGGAGAGAATCCTCGCATTGATGTGCTGATCATGGATAGCGAAACTTAAAGAGACGCCTTGATCTTCTTGAGAGATTCTTGACAGTAGCTCAGATACGCTATGAAGAAATGCAGAGCCAGGGCCCTCAGTATCAGCAGCTACGTAAGTTCCCAGGTAGGGATGGACCGACAGTATATCGCAGGTATCCTCAAATAACAACGGATCGGATCTGTCAGCTGTCACCTTATCAAATAGCGTCAATGTATGGTCGACATTTAGTGAGACAGTCGAGGAGAAGTAGTCGTATGGAGGTCTATTGAGTTCATGAAAACCTACTCCAGGTCCACACACTTCTAAATAGCTAGCCGAACCATTTTTGATATCTAGAGCAACCTCAGAAGAGAATCGAGCATGTCCATAAAGGACAACTGGCTCTCCTGTATAGCTGAAATGAGACCCGTCTCTAACTTCAACATCAACGCGAAGCGAAGAACCAACAAGCCCAGAGGACTTAAAGATCTTCAAGGATCCTTGATCTTGAAGACGAACCGACGCACCATCCAACACAGCCATTGAGGCATACAAGCGGTCTCCAGCTACAACTCCGCCACCTAGATGAATGAGATTAAGATCACCATCAGAGTCATAGTGTCTTAGTGGAGAGACTCTAAGAGATCCACTTTGATAGATGTCGCGTACAGTGCAGTAACCAAAAGCATTCCTCGAAAATACGACCTTGACCTCGCCAGCTAAGGTACTTTCACCAACCCAAGGAGAAAGGTCGCTTTTATTCGATCCTACTCTCACCTTGCCGTTAGAGTGCACTCTTGTGCATCTGTGCGAAGTTAGAGTATCGATCTAGAACCATGTTGGCAAGTAGCACGTATCCAGAGGGCTCATTAATACTTAGAGATACGAAGGGTTTCTCACCACGTTGTGTCTTGCTGTCCGTTAGCATCTGGTCCAAATTTGCCCCAACGTATGGAGCTAAATCGCACTTATTAATCACCAAAATATCTGAAGCACATACTCCTGGGCCGCCCTTTCTTGGGATTTTATCTCCCTCTGCGACGTCAATAACAAAAATCCACATGTCCGTTAGTTCAGGACTAAAACTTGATGTGAGATTATCTCCGCCGGACTCAACAAAGATCAGTTCAAGATCGTCGAAGCGTTCTTCAAGCTCGTAGATCGCTGAAAGATTAACGCTGGCATCCTCGCGAATGGCGGTATGAGGGCACCCTCCAGTCTCTACCCCAACGATGCGATTATCGTCCAGGTTAGAATTTTCACGCATATAACGCGCGTCCTCAGTAGTATAGATGTCGTTAGTTATTGCTGCTAAAGATACACTTTCGCTCATGATACGACATAGTTTCTCAAGACAAGTGGTCTTACCAGCACCAACCGGACCTCCTATGCCGACAATGAAACTTCTATGCTCTCTGCCACGAGTAGCAAAAGTTTCAAGATGGTCATGCACGGCAACCTCCTCTAAGTCTTTGTAGAGCTAACCTAACGATCGTCAATGCGCTGCAGACTCATAGCTAGGTTAATTCCCAGTTACGAATCTCGAAGCTTGGGTTTAATGCTATTAGAGTTAGTAGTAACAAGCGTTATGACAGCCCTCCTATTCTCACAGATATTCGATACATCCTTCCCAACAGGTACCTATGCCCATAGCTATGGGCTAGAAGGATTTGTTACCTCTCCATATCACGACGGCTCGTCTTTCCCAGAGCAAGTCAACAGATACGTCTCCCGATACCTTGCGTCCACGCTCATTCGAGGTGAATTGCCGTTCTTTTTCGATCTCGCTCGTACTGCATCCAATTATTTCTCAACAAATTCCACCTTGATCGAATCGAAGCGCCGTTGGATCGAACAGGTAAGACTTTATGGGTCGAAGTGCTTTGCAAGCCTTCCGACCAGGGAGTTGCGGACTGCATTTACAGACACCGGACACAGAACCTTACAGCTACTACTCGACATTGAGTCGAACGATCTTCTCTTGGCTTACTCCAACGAAGTAAAGCGCAATAATATACCCCCATGGACTTGGGCAGCAATCTCCTCACTACCACAAACACATGATGGATGCACCGACGAAGTAGCAGCACTTGGATGTTTTGCAGCCGTTAAAACTATGGTAATCAATGCCCAACGCATAGGACCTTTGGGACACAGAAACACTCAGGCCATGTTATCAAACTTTGCACGACAAATCCCAATAATGGTAGATCTCGCAAAGACAATACCAGTTGATGACGCAATAAACGTCTCATTAGTAGTTGAAAACTCCCAATACAGACACGTGACTTTAGATACCAAGCTCTTTAAGACGTAGCTTCTAGCGTACTCGACATCTTAAACTCATCAACCTGAGTGAAGTACGCAAAGAGCGGGCGAGCCCTCGTTCAAAACATGAAGTACCTACGAGCCATAGGCAACGACACTGCAGGCTTAGTAGACGCCACTACGCCGTCCACTAAAACTTCATAGGTTTGGGGATCGACTTTTATTTCAGGAGTAGAGTCGTTTCGAATCATATCTTTCTTACTTAGAGACCTCACCGATGAAATCGAACGAAATCGGTCCTTTATATCCGCCAAAGCGCCAGTTAGGTCGCCTTGTAAAAATGCACTTGAGACAAAGGTGAAAGAGTTGTATGACGGACCCCTCCCTTGAGCACCAAACATAGGTCTATATAGCTGGGGCTCCGGAGTAGGGATGGACGCATTTGCATCGCCCATTAGGGAATACGCTATCTGCCCGCCCTTTATAACCATCTCTGGTTTCACGCCGAAAAACGCCGGCTTCCACAGAACTAGATCAGCGAGTTTTCCGGTCGATATAGATCCCACGTACGAGTCGACACCGTGAGCAATAGCCGGATTGATAGTATATTTAGCGATATAACGTTTTGCCCTTTCATTGTCATTAAACTGGGAGTCGCCATGTAAAGCGCCTCGTTGATCTTTCATCTTAGAAGCGCTCTGCCAGGTCCGAAGTATCACTTCCCCGACTCGCCCCATAGCTTGGGAGTCGGACGAAATCATAGATATGACACCAAGGTCATGGAGAACATCTTCGGCAGCTATCGTTTCAGCCCTAATTCTAGAGTCTGCAAAAGCTAGATCCTCAACAACCCGAGGGTCTAAATGATGACAGACCATAAGCATGTCTAGGTGCTCATCAACAGTATTGGCAGTGTACGGTCTTGTAGGGTTGGTCGAAGACGGTAGCACGTTCGAATAGCTAGCGATCTTGACGATGTCAGGTGCATGTCCCCCACCCGCACCTTCTGTATGATACGTATGAATCGTTCTACCTGCAATAGCAGCTACAGTCTCTTCTAAAAATCCGAACTCATTCAACGTATCAGTATGGATTGCGACTTGAACGTCGTAGTCGTCCGCTACCGTTAGTGCCATGTTGATCGCAGAGTGCGTAGACCCCCAATCCTCGTGCAGCTTTAGTCCTAATGCACCAGCTTGGATCTGTTCGGCTAGAGCATCGTACCCACTTGAGTTGCCTTTACCCAAAAATCCGAAGTTCATAGGGTAACCGGCGGTCGCTACCATCATCCGCTCAAGATGCCATTTACCTGGTGTGCAAGTGGTCGCTCTCGTACCCGCGGAGGGACCAGTCCCGCCTCCGATCATCGTGGTAATTCCAGAGCACAGAGCTGTTTCTATCTGAGTGGGTGAGATAAAGTGAATGTGTGCATCCACGCCTCCAGGGGTAACTATCAACCCTTCACCAGCTATGATTTCAGTCGACGCACCTATTGTGATAGACTTCCCGTCCATAACCAGTGGATTGCCAGCGGATCCAATCTTCATGATATTGCCATCTTTAATGGCAATATCAGCCTTTATTACGCTAAAGGCGTCAAAGATGACGCAGTTGGTGATGACAGTATCTGGTACATCTTTAGAGGTAGCAAAGGGATGCTGGCCCATGCCATCTCTAATAACTTTGCCTCCACCAAACTTCACCTCGTCTCCATATCCTCCGAGGTAATTAGCTTCAATCTGAATAAACAGTTCGGTATCGGCAAGCCTGATGCTATCGCCGATAGTAGGACCAAAGACTCTGGCATAGTTTCTTCTAGAGATCGAAAATGGCACTTACTTATTCACCCGCATCATTTTGAGCCTTCACTCTCGGGGAAAGCAACCTGACCATCTACCAAATTCCTGAATCCAAGCACATAACGCTCACCTCCGTAAGGCACTAACCGTACTGTCTTTTCAACGCTGGGTTCGAAGCGAACGGAACCGCCAGGGACGATGTCAAGATGGTATCCAAGAGTTAACTCCCGATCAAAAATGAGAGCTGCATTGCTCTCATAAAAATGGAAATGAGAACCTACTTGAATAGGCCGATCACCATCGTTTCTTACCTCGATCTCCACTGTACGCTTGCCCTCATTTAGCATTAGATCGTTCCCCGTAAACACATACTCACCTGGAATCAAGTTAATCCACTTTCTCGTTCAAACAATAGGATCATGTATAGTTACCAGCTTGGTGCCATCGTCAAACGTTGCTTCAACCTGTATCTCTTCGATCATCTCAGCAACGCCATCGACCACTTGGGCGGAGGAAAGAACGTGTTTCCCGAGTTCCATGACCTCAGCGACCGACTTTCCGTCTCGCGCCCATTCAAAGACTTCACAGGTAATTATCGCTACTGCTTCTGGGTAGTTCAGCTTCAAACCACGCTCAAGTCGACGCCGAGCCAAATCTCCCGCAACGACAACTAGCAACTTCTCAACCTCAACAGGACTAAGTCTCAACCATCCTCCAAATACACCAAAAACCTCTGTAAATAAGCCCTACTCACCGAATAATCCTCGACATGATCTGCCTCCAACACTCTCACGTCAACTAGGACACTCCACCTTTCAATACAGGTATCATCGCTGAGCACATCACAAAGACATTAGAGTGAACGAGACTTCGATCTCAAGATACTCTAAGTCACCACCTTGATAGATACCATGAAGTGGGCGAATATCGCTATAGTCACGGCCGCGTCCAAGCATTACGTGGTGCGAATCTACGGGCAGGCTATTTGTTGGATCGATCGGATACCATCTGCCCAAGAAGACCTCCACCCAAGCGTGGCTCTCACCCAAACTTCTCTCTCCCACTTTTGGTTCAAGAACTGGGTACAGATATCCAGAGACATACCTAGCCGGTACACCGGCTGATCGACACAGTGAGATCATTAGATGTGCGAAGTCTTGGCACACTCCGGCTCCTCCCACTAATGCATCGATCGCCGGTGTAGTCACACTAGTGGAACCTGGTTTATATACCAAGTTATTTTGTATATAACTAACAACAGCGAATACAAACTCTTCGGGCCTATTTCCACTGCGTAGATCACCGGCTAACTCTTGAATAAGCTTATCTTCGTTGATGTAGTAGCTAGATCCAAGGTACTCGCACAAAGGCGAGGCTACTTCATCGCTACCTAGGTACGCCCAGCTCACATCAGATATATCAATATTTCTCTTTGGAGTCTCAACCATCGATGTTGCTTTGACCTCAAGTTCGCTGTGAGGCTCGTGGATGTCGAATGCGCTAACGACCGTTCCAAAGTAGTCTACATACTCGAACACAGATGAATTCGGTTGCGTTCTCACCGATGAACTCAGCACAAACTGTCCCCCTGAGTTCATCGGAGTCATTCGAGCTTCGTTATAGGAAGAAGTTACGAGAGACCTATAGTGATATCTAGACAGGTGTTCAATAGAGAGCCTCATCTTTAGTTCCTCTCGATACGCCACTGTTGCAGTTCGTCTTGGTGGAAAAATCGACTTGAGATTGCATTAGAAAGCTCACCAGTGCCAACCTGAATACGATTGAGGTGAACGCCTAGCTCAGTAGCAAGATCTTCACTTTCAAGATATTCAACATCCCCTTTTAACTTACCAAGTAATCGGAACGCCATATCCCGCCTCAACGCAGCCTGGTTCCCATCGATCAACGACTCTAAGGCAGTTCCGACACCATTGAGTGCGAAATATATAGATCTAGGAAAACCCCTGTCTAAAACGAGAAACTCAAGCACCGAACGTCTATCCATCCCGACACCCCCATAGGCTCTTATAAACGCTTGGTAGGCCGAGCACGACTTTAATGTAGTGATCCAACCGAAGATGTCCTCACTTTCGAGATCTCGTGTTCCAATTAGCCGCACGGTCATGTCAATCCTCTCAATGAGTACTCCAATACTGAAAAAGTGCCATGCGTCATCCCTAGTCATCGTTGACTCAACTATTCCGTAGGCTAAAGCGACTCGTTCCTTGGCGAACTGTGTAAATTGAAAAAACTGATGCAGCGAGAGAGCATCGCCTTCAAAACGGCTTAGCATCATCTGATTCTGTGTGACGTTCAAACACTCCCAAAGTTCAGAAGAGATTACTTCCCTAGCCCCTCTTGCATTTTCTCTCGCTGCGACGATGGAAGACAGTATCGAGGTGGGGTGCCCAAGACTCAAAGACAGGTCCGCTAAGTACTCGGCCTCAACTATGGCGCTCTTTACAGAAAGGGGGCGATCGGTGTTACCGTTCCTGCTCCACCTGGTGGTTCCCTTAAAACCCTTTGGAGGATTCTCTAAGTTCGTCTGAACCTCAACCTCCAGAATCCGTGCTGTATTATCCGCCCTTTCAAGGTAGCGTCCGATCCAGTAGAGGGACTCTGCAATTCGACTCAGCAATCGGCACTCCAAATCGTACTAGGAACCGAACTCGACCCCGGATCGGCCTGTTGTTGAATCTCCTGCTGCGGCTTCAACTCCTGATGGACCGATATAAAGTGGTCCATCTCTGAGAGAGCCTTCGCTGGAGTTCTCTGAGTCACCGGAGCCTCATTTTGGTTACCAGTCATCCCGTCATTAGACGATGCCGACCAGATCGATGGCACCTTGGGGGGATCCACAACCCAGGTGTCTTTCGAACCTCCGCCCTGGGATGAGTTAACAACAAGAGATCCCTTTGTTAGGGCGACGCGAGTTAAACCTCCTGGTAGTACCGAGATAGAACTGCCAAAGTTGACAGCGAATGGTCGTAGGTCAACGTGTCGTGGCTCAAGAGCATCTCCTGCCTTGGTAGGCGCCGTCGACAGCTTAAGAATATGTTGCGCTACAAAGCCTCTTGGATTACTCCGAATTTTCTCAAGTGTAACTCTAAGAATCTCTTCGTCCACCATGGAGCCTATGACCAGTCCATAACCACCAGAAGCATCAACAGGCTTTATAACAAGATTTTCAATGTTTTCTTCGATGTACTCCATGGCCAATGGATCTTGAGGATCAAAAGTCGGTACGTTGCGTAAAATTGGTTCTTCGCCCATGTAGTAACGAATCATTTCAGGTACATAGGTATAGATCAACTTGTCATCTGCAATGGAGTTACCAACGGCTGAAGTTATCGAGACGTTTCCAGATCGAGCCGCATTCAAAATCCCCGCACAACCTATAAAGGAGTCCGGTTTGAACACTAACGGATCAAGGTACTCGTCGTCTACCCGGCGATACACAACGTCGACTTTGGTTTCACCCTCTGTCGTTTTCATATAGACCTTATTGTTCCGACAGATGAGATCTCGACCTTCGACCAATTCGACTCCCATCTGTCGAGCAAGAAATGAGTGCTCAAAGTATGCGGAGTTATATACGCCTGGAGTCAACACAACTATTACCGGGGTGCCACTACAGCCTGCTGGTGCTTGAGCACGTAGTGCACTTAGCAAAGTGAGTGGATAACTCGCAACTGGTCGAATATTATGTTCCGCCAAAAGACTCGGAAAAATTCGGGTCATAGCTCTGCGATTCTCTAGAACGTAAGATGCACCCGACGGAGTCCTCACGTTATCCTCTAATACGAAGAGCTCCCCTGTATCGTCCCGAACAATATCCATCCCTGCAACTGGAATCCTCACACCGTTAGCAGGGACGATGCCGAACGCCCCTCTTTTGAATCCCGGAGAGTTATACACGAGACGTTTTGGTATCACTCCGTCTAGGACTATCTCTCCTGTGTTATACACATCGTCTAGAAACATCTCCAGAGCTTTAAGGCGTTGGCACACTCCACTATCTATAATGGCCCATTCTTCGCCGGTAATAATCCTTGGAATAGGATCCAAAGGAAAGGGACTTTCTTTTCCTGATAGCGAAAAGGTTACTCCTCGATCCATAAACGATCGGTCCCTCTCGTTACAGCGTTCCTCAAACTCTTCCCTAGAGAACTGCAAAATAGCCTCGTAGAGATCTTCACATCCACTACGTGGCTGGCCAT
>JAKBGL010000214.1:0-1916 GCA_021833085.1 Actinomycetes bacterium
ATCACTTCTATATCCGTCTATTACCACCCCAACTTCTTTAGCGTCTGTCCCCGCAATAAAATGGCGGGCCACGGCCTCAAGGTTCTTTTTAGTTAGACCAACCGTCGCCGCCCTCGGTATCGTCCACTGGGTTGCATACTTAGTTCCGAGCGAGGCGAACTTAGAGGCACCGCTACCTACTTTAGCAATCTCTAGATACTCCTTTAGATGGGACACTATCTCATGATCACTACCTAGAGTTGGGAAGACATCAACGAGGCGAAAAAGCTGTGAGCGGAAAAGCGGATCACCCATAGCGACACGCATCATCTGACGAGCCAAAAGCGGAAGTTGATTCATTCCCGACTTTTTACCAGTCGTCTTCAATACTACTGATCCAAACCTCTCGACCTCTTTTTGGAGGCTGATTGGGTTAGTGGGTTTTTCTATCTTCACTTAAACAAATGTAACCGAATCGGTAAACACTCGCTACAGTACTCCCAAACGGCTCTCTCTAGGCAGCTCGACTCGCTCCTTGCGTACGAACACCAAAGGTGCTGGATCTCCGCAAGAGGTACGAGACAGCGGCTCCGACAAGAGTTACCCACGTCTTACCCACGACCTGACCCAAGAACGCCTCCTGCAAAGGGATGTGAGCTAGAGTTAGAAACAAAAAAGAGTCTACGACATCAGAGATGACACCGGCGATGAAAACTGCTATTGGAAAGTTCTTCCTCTGTAAAGGAGTAAAAATTAGAAAATCGGTACTTTCAGAGACCAAGAAGGTAAGACCAGAGGCAAACGCCAAAGTAGGAGTAGAGACAAAGACAGAGACTATTGCCCCTACGATGACGGCGATAAAGCCAAACCGTGTTCCTAACGCTCGTTGAACGAAGTCTCTGGCTATGAACGCTACACCTGCTAAGTAGACACCTGAAGGGGCATCTAATCCAAAGCCGACGGGAAGAAGGTGTCCGCCAGCGATTGGCGTTCCGATATGAGCTATCATCCAGTTGGCACCAACGATAACTAGAACGTATATCGAAAAGGCCAACACGCCGAGATATCGTGCCGTTTTTGTACTATCTCTCACAGCTCTTTACCTGGCCTCATCGCAGCGATAGACGGTCGTAGCTACTCACCATCTCGGACACCTGTTCCTTGTCCTCTGCGTTCAAAGACGTTTTCCACTTCAACGCCAACGGTTTTATGGCTATACCTCCGCGTGCATTGAAGTCTCCTAGGACACGAAGATAGATAGGGTCCATAACGCTAACGAGGTCCTCAAGTATCGTATTGACGCAGTCTTCGTGAAATGCACCATGATTTCTATATGCGCCCAGATACAGTTTTAAAGACTTGCTCTCCACACACAGATCACCAGGAACATAAAGGATATGAATCTGGCCAAAGTCCGGTTGACTAGTGATTGGACATAGGCTAGTAAACTCAAAGCACTCCAAACCGACCACGAAGTAAGCGCCCTGCCTTGGGCTATTGAAGACCTCAAGAATTCCCTTATCCGGAGAGTCATAGCTGTACTTAGTGCTTCCACTCCCTAGATGAGTAAGTTCACTGTCCACCACGTGCCCTCTGTCCTTTCTTTACTCGCCCAATTACTTTAGTTTCCATTTATCTATAAAGCTCTACTGGAGTAGTTTTTGCTCCATGAGTGCCTCCTGAACCTCTCTCCGACGCAAATGGGTCTTTACAAAGGTACAACACCACCTCTCGAACTAATATCGTTTTGTGCTAATCAGTTTGCTAAGACTTTTCCTCAACACTCCAACTCGCGATCACTCCACAACCAGGGCTAACGGGGCGAAACTTTTCCTACCTATCGCCGCCATCATTTTGTCAAGCTGTGGACTCACAGCTCCACCAAGCTTTCCAACAACGACCAAATCGGTGAAAAAAAGTGAAACAACCCTAGTCGC
>JAKBGL010000214.1:1926-2819 GCA_021833085.1 Actinomycetes bacterium
GCTCCCTCTACCCTACCGTCGACCACCACGGCTAGTTCGTCGACAGCTACCACAGTTGATCCGGGCACCCTTCCGCAGACAACGGCCCAGCCATCAACCTCGACAGCGCAGTTCAAACAGATGATGCAAGACCTCTGGCTAGGAATTGTCAACGACGACATGGCTTTCGCCACACAAGCGTTTTTTCCTCTGGCCGCGTATCTTCAGATTAAATCCATCTCCGATCCTGGACCAGACTACGCCTATCGCCTCATTGAGCACTACACCATGGATATCGAAGCTGCGCATAACCTTATCTTCTCTCAAGGAAACAACCCGAAATTTCTTTACGTTGCTACTCCAAATAACAATGCGGCTTGGATCGTACCTGGATACTGTTACAACAAGTTGGGCTATTGGCACCTGCCAGGCTCAAGGCTCGTCTACTCAATAAATGGAGTGGTCCACTCCATTGGAATCGAGTCCCTGATATCTTGGAGAGGGGTCTACTACGTCGTACACTTGGGAGCAATATCTCGAAGTGCCAATGTAGGCTATGTAGACAACCCCTCTTTGGGTCAAGGAGCCTTTGGTCCTCCAGGTGGATGCTAACTATCAAAGGTTAGGGTCGCCGAGTAGATAAAGATCAAAAGTCAATGACGGTTCTATAACCATATCCTAAGGTAGACACAGTTTGAAAGACTCCGTGGCCAATCTACACAACTTTAGACACACAACCATTCTTCAACTCATTATCGCACCCTCAAGTAGCATACGAGTCGTCTCTGTGGTAGAAATAACACATGACTACAAAGATTGACGGCATACAGGGTCTAAGAGATATTGTTGGGAAGCACTTGGGGTACACATCGTGGCATCTAATCACACAAGCTCAGATAAGTGCGTTTGCCGAG
>JAKBGL010000215.1 GCA_021833085.1 Actinomycetes bacterium
CTTTGAAGTTATCCCCTTTATTCAGATGCCGGCTACGGCAAGGACGAGTGTAACGATCCCGTTAGCGTTAATCTCTTACATTACATTTGTAGCGGTAGGAATCAAAAAGCAAGGTTTTGGGAAGTATCTAAAGGGAGCGCTTATTCCTAAAGGTGTTCCTTTGCCACTTTTACCTCTACTTATCCCTCTGGAGTTTCTCTCTACGTTTATCGTAAGGCCATTCGCGTTAGCCATCCGTCTCTTTGGGAACATGTTGGCAGGCCACCTTTTACTGGTGACCTTTGCTATTTTGTCAGAGGCTTTATTTGTGAAAAGTCTACTGTTGATTGCGCTCCCACTGCCGTTTGCAATGTTGGTCGTCGTTACCGGGTATGAGATATTCGTGAGCGCACTTCAAGCCTTTATCTTTACAACTCTTACTGCAGTTTATATAGGGGAGGCGATGGCAGGCGATCACTAGTTTCATATGTGTAGACTCGGCCTGGGTATCCTTAGGCGGAGCGAGATGTAGTGTTTAGGGAGCTTTCCCAACATAGTATCGTAAGTAATCTCCGACCATAACCCGAAGCGGTTAGGGTCGAAGGAGTATAAGTCGAGAGATCAAATCGGTCTCTTTTAGCAACCAGCAGGAGGAAACTGGGTGTTTCATTCAATGCTTGCGGTTACGATCGCAGCGGTATCGAACGTGAACCTTAGGATAGGTTTAGCTGAGCTTGGTTCAGGTTTAGCGTACGGACTTGCGGCCTTAGGGCCTGGTATCGGTATCGGAATAATCTTTGGTCAAGCTGTCTCTGCCATAGCTAGACAACCGGAGATGACCGGTCCCGTACGTGGTCTTGCTTTCGTAGGCTTTGCGTTAGCTGAAGCGTTGGCCCTTATCGGTTTTGTCGTATTTATTCTTTTGAAGTACACGGGCTGATGCACATATATATATTTGGGGCAAACCAAGCCTTCAACCCAATTCTCCCAGCTACGGGAGAGATCATCTGGTCTGTCATATCGTTTGTAGTTCTTTTGGCACTGTTGGTAAAGTTCGCTTTCCCACCTGTGAAAAAGATTATGACAGATCGCACTGCGAAGATCAGAAGCGATATTGAAGCTGCTGAGATGGCTCGCTTAGAGGCTGAGAGGGTGCTCGCTGAGTACAGGAGCCAACTAGAAGAGGGTCGTAAAGAGGCGAATCGTCTCGTTGACGAGGCGAGGAAGACAGCTGGGCTTGTCCGGGAAGATCTTCTGAAACGTGCTCAAGAAGAGGCAGCTGATATCAAACGACGTGCTGATGAGTCTCTGATTATTGAAAAAGAGCGTGTAATGAGCGAACTTCGCAGTTCAGTGGGTGACTTAGCGGTCGAGTTAGCATCGAGAGTTATTTCATACGAGATTGACCGGGTTAGCATCGACCCACTGGTCGTCCAGTTCTTAAGTGAAGTGGGTGCGACGACTAAGTGAGAGAGTGGGTTTTAGGCTATGCCTTAGGCGTGCGCGAGATAGCGGAGTCTAAGAGACAACTTGAGAGAGTGCGAGAAGACTTGGGTGCTATCTATTCAACTGTCGCGAACTCAGAAGAGCTTCTTAGCGTCTTGTGCGACTCAAGTTATAGATCTAAAGAACGCTCGGAACTTATCGTGGATATCTTTGGATCTAAAACCTCGTCAAAGTTGACGGTTGAAGTGTTGCGTGAGGCAGTTGCCGATGAGATTCCAGGTGATCTCCGACGTACCCTCCACGATCTCCCTGAGATGTTTTTGGCCAGCTTTAATCCTGATAAGATAGGTTTTGCTTCAACTCGCAAGCGAGTTGAAGGGTATGCCTTGGCTCAAGTTCGAGTCGATCCATCAGTCGACCTTGCAAGCGCCGAAAGTGATCTTTTTAAGGTTGCGAGATCGATCGAGAACAATGCTTCTTTGCGCCGCCTCCTGTCTGGAGTAGGATCTAACGCTGAACTTCGAAGAGGACTCGTCTCCGATCTGTTCTTGGCGCGTATTGGAGAAGTTGCTTTAAAGCTTATCTTGTTTGCCGTGCAGACATCGAGAGTGCGTGATATCGTCGAACTTCTCGATGATTTGGTAGTTCTTCTTGCTACCGAACGAGGCAAAGGGATTGCTGATGTGCGTTCTGCCCGAGAGCTCTCTCAACGCCATAGGGAGGCGTTACTGACGGTTCTAGAGGGTGTAACTTCGAGGAGCTTGGAGCTTCGTAGTCGTGTCCAACCAAGTTTGGTAGCCGGTATTGTGGCTCTGGTGGGAGACACGTTGTTTGATGTCAGTGCACGTAGAAGACTTGATGAAGTACGTTCTTTGGTAGCGGACGCGATTCACTAGATTACTGTTTGGGAGAGTTAATTGGCTGATTTTACTATTGATTCAGAGGAGATTTCCGAAGCCATTAGGCGTCGTCTCTCTGACTATAAGCCCTCGCTGTCAGGGGAAGAGGTAGGTAGAGTGTTAGAACTCGGCGACGGTATCGCACGGGTCTCTGGGCTACCCTCTGTGGCAGTTAACGAGCTACTGAACTTCGAACGGGGGGCCGTCGGTCTCGCGTTGAACTTGGATGAAGATACGATAGGTGCAGTGCTGCTCGGAGCTGCTAACTCTGTAGAAGAAGGGGAGTTTGTTCGTTCTAGTGGATCGATTCTATCCGTGCCGGTCGGAGATGCTTTGCTGGGACGAGTCGTAAATGCCCTTGGGGAACCGATAGATGATAAGGGTCCGATCGAGTATCAGGAGACTAGAAGACTCGAGGTACAAGCTCCCGGAATCGTCGATAGACAGCCTGTAGGCGAACCCATGCAGACTGGCATAAAAGCTATCGATAC
>JAKBGL010000216.1 GCA_021833085.1 Actinomycetes bacterium
ATTAATACCATGAAACAGAAACGAAGAGCTTGAGGCATTGAGCTCTCCAACGTATGAGATAGCGGCTGCCATATCTCCGGGCTCGTTAGCAAGATCGTCTTCGTACTCATCAGCCAACGCCGTATCGTTTAAGTTGACTCCATAGTGTTGAAGCCCTGCCGAAGAGGTCAAAGGAAATACTGGGGCGGCAACAACATAGCCAGCGTTTACCCAAGCAGTAATGAGAGGGTAGTACTGTGCTGGCATTGTGTCGAACCCTATACCGAACACTATCAGGGGATAACCTTGGGGGCTATTCGCTTTTAAAAGCGGAGCGTTCAAAACGGGGGCAGAGGAGTTCATCTGAGATGGGTAGAAGATCTCTAACGTATACGTCCTCGTACTGCAACCAAATCCAGGGGGACACATAAGTTTATTTGGTTCAGTAACTGTAGTATTTATATACCCTGAACCAACGATCGCCGCCGGAGCCTGAGTCGTAGACGTCGTCGTCGTCGGGGCTTTGTCGACAACCTTCGTAGTCCGTGTAGTTGTCGAAGTGGTTGTCTTACTTCTTGAACCTCCTCCAAATATAAAAAAGGAGCCTACAATCAACGCCGCTAAAAGAAGCACCACAGCCGTTAAGTTACCCTTGTGCAAATTAGAGCCCGTCTCCCATCGTCTTGGCCTCGCTAGCTTTAGCAGCTGGAAATAAAACGTCAAGATGCATCATAACAGCTACGCGTTTGAGGACAAGTTAGAAGAGTCTCAGGAAAAATCACATATACGAAAGTTCAACCGTATAGGCTACTTGAAATGCAAAAAGGCCTGAGTTCACTTGGAACCAAAGTACAAGAGATAGTCTGGACCAAAAGAGCCCAAAGCTGGGAAGACACTCCAAATCCAGGGCTCGACAAAGTAGTCCAAAGAGTAGTAGACCTAGCCAACGAGAACACCTTTGAACAGGTAATCGACCTAGGATGTGGCTCCGGGCAGCTCGCCCTACCACTTGCACTACACGCCAAAAAGGTTGTCGCTGTGGACATAGCGCCCACGATGCTTCAGATTCTGAAAAACAAGGCTGCCAAGGCAGGTATCACAAATATCGATACGCTCTGCTCATCGCTTGAAGCTTTGGAGATCGAGCCTTCGAGCCTAGATCTCGCCGTCAGCAACTACGTGCTTCACCACCTCTCCGATCAGCAGAAACAAGAAGTAGTAAAGAAAACCCTCACCTGGATCAAACCGGGCGGTAGGCTTATCATCGGCGACATGATGTTTGGACGCGGTGCCACAAGTGAGGATCGAAAGATCATCTACTCCAAGGTCCAGAAACTAGCCAAACTCGGCCCTGGCGGCTGGTGGCGGATCGCAAAAAATATCGTCAGATTCACCTTGAGAGTTCAAGAGAAACCTGTGTCGGTAGAGACCTGGCGGAGGTATCTCACAGAAGCGGGATTTGTGTCAATAGTATTTGAAAACGTCGTTGGCGAAGGTTATATCGTGGTAGCAAAAAAGCAAGTAGACAACTAAAGGAAGCACACTTGTCAGACAATACTCCAAGTCCCATACCTCTGTGGTTGACAGAGACTGAAGAGGGGCACTCACAACGATTTGTTGAGCACTTTAGAGATCTACGGATAAAAGGTGCTGATCTCGAAGGTGAAGCAAGGCTCCTTGATGCCATCGTGGCGCCTCATTCACTGATCCTTGACGCTGGGTGTGGTGCAGGAAGAGTAGCTGGTACTTTACATCAAAGAGGCCACCGAGTCTTCGGGGTTGATATCGACCCGATCCTAATCGATGCAGCGAAGATAGACTATTTAGGTCCGACTTGGATTCAAGCCGACCTCTACAACCTCGACCTTCGCTCTCTTGGCTTCAAGGAGGAGTTCGACGCTTGTATACTTGCTGGGAACGTGATGCCCTACCTAGCCGTAGGCACTGGAGCGCGAGTCCTCTCAAACGTTGCTAAGCATCTTCGCAAAGATGCACCAGTTGTAGTGGGATTTAGTCAAGCTCGAGGCTACTCGCTAAAAGAGTTCGATCGCGACCTATCAGTAGCGAATCTAGAGACAGAGCTACGCTTTAACTCCTGGGACCTACGACCTTGGACCTCCGACTCCGACTATCTGGTCACGATAGCTAGAACTCGCTAGGCCACACAGAGCTGAGATGGTCTAAAAACGATCCCAGCTCTCGTTACACACCTTGATAACGCTGTATTATGCACAGTCCAAAACAACATCACGAGCAATGCGGAGCTAGTAGGACACTTAGCAGGTAGTAAACAAAACAGCAACACAGGAGATATTAAACGCCAGGAAACGACTAACTTTTCAACCGCCAAATGGAGTCAGAACTCAAACAACGTTGGCACGACATCTAGTACTTAACCCCACGATACGTCTGAGAAGGAGCGGAGATCCGAAGCAGGAGACTCGTTTCATTGCATAGTTCACCTAATTCAGTAAAAGAAAGGGATTGCATCGATCAGAGAAACTTTTATAAAGAGGATTGGCTTCGCTCTCAACGCTTCATGAAGCGTTGAGAGCGAAGATTGCGACTAACCTTGCTGAAGTTTTTTTCAGAGAACCAGAGATGCTTTTCGTCTAGCTCACAAAGAACGTTGCATCTCTCATGAAATATAAATGCCATATTTTCAAGAGGTATCTCGAATAGATCATCGAGATCACTCGCATCGGGTCTTATCTTTCCAAGCAGGCAACTCCAGCTCACAGCTTTGCGGAGATAGCACTAAAAAGCCCTATAGATTCCCATCAAAAGGAGCCGTCTCAAGGGGCTACACATAGATCA
>JAKBGL010000217.1 GCA_021833085.1 Actinomycetes bacterium
CAACGATGTTGGTGTCGGACGGGCCTACGTTGACCGCCAAGGTAGTGCTGTCTTAGAGATCGATGGAGACAAAGAGGGGCCGACACTACTTATCGATGGTCATATCGACTCGATCCCCCTTCACTCGGCCTCAGCTTGGAGCCATGATCCCTTTGGAGGCGACGTTGATGGAGATCGTCTGTTTGGACTTGGAATCTGTGACCAAAAAGCCTCTATCGCTGCTATGGCAGTCGCAGCGTCGGAAGTCTATAAAAGTGGAGTCAAAACTCAAGGGCGACTGGTACTCGTCGCTAGTCCCGCCGAAGAGCAGATGGAAGGCGCGGTACTCTCAGAGATCGTCAAACGATACAACCCAACCTACGCAATTACGACTGAGCCTAGCGATGCAAAGCTTATTCGATCTCAAAGAGGTCGCGCAAAGATTCAATTAGCGATTACGGGTAGAGCATCCCATGCAGGACACGCTACAAGGGGGATCAATGCTGCTCTTTTTGCCGCCGAGGTGATTAGCGAGCTTGGAGCTTCGTTTCCCAAGAGGTACGAAAACGACCTAGAGTTTGACATCAACTGCATAGATATAGTATCCGATCCCTATCCCTCGGTGTCCACCATCCCCGGTGCTACACTTGTCCGATTTGATGCTCGCTTTGGGTTAAATCAAACGAAAGACTCAGTAATTGAAGCCATCAATAGCGTTGCAGAGAAAGTGGCGTTACAGAGGCATGGTGAGGCTCCACACTTTAGCGTCTCCTTCGTTCCTGCACACATAGAGACTTGGAATGGATTTATAACCGATATCGATGAGTTCGCACCGGCCTGGGACACCCCAAAGCACTCCACGCTAGTTCATGAAGCCCAAGAAGCTCTACGAAAGGTGTCGCTACCGGAGGAGGACGGTCACTACTCCTTCTGCACGAACGGTTCATACCTAGCTGGGGAGATGAAGATACCCACGATCGGCTTTGGAGCCGGTGAAGAACACATAGCCCATCAAGTCGATGAGTACATTACCTTTGACTCTCTACACCGCACAACCTTGGGATTGGCTGCAATCGTAACGCAGCTACTTTCATGACAAGGACAAAGGAGACTCTAATGATGGATCTTGAGACCCTCACAAGCGATGGAGTTAGTACACAAAGCTCTGCCCAACTCGGTTGGAACGCAGACTCTTTGAGTCGAGCATCCGCCACCTCTTTCGCCGACCTCTACCGTTCAGAAGACGTACTCGAACACGAGAAACAGAAGGTCTTTCTCTCAAACTGGACGTTGTTGGGTAGCAGCGACGCTCTTACCACTCGAGGTTCATATCAATGCTCTGAAGTACTCGGTATCCCTATCGTTCTCATCGGGCAAGGAGAGGGGCATGTTAAAGGTTTTTATAACCTTTGTCCTCATAGAGCTTTGCCACTCCTTGAAGGTGAAGGACTAAAGCGGAACTTCATCACCTGCCCTTACCACCAGTGGAGTTTCAAACTCTCAGGAGAACTCGGTACTGTTCCGCAGAGCCAGGAGTTTGACTGCCTTAACAAGGAGGCTTTAGGGCTAAAGGAGTTCAACGTTGCCCTTTGGAGAGGGTTGGTCTTTGGAGACTTACTCAGACACGGCAAACCCTTCGGTCAGCTACAAGGCGAGCTAACCTCAAAGATAGGCGAAGAGTTTAAAGCAGAGTACCAAGAGAGGTCCGTCACCACATATCGCGTGGCATGCAACTGGAAGTTCCTTGTCGAGAACCACGTTGACGTCTACCACCTATGGTACCTACACTCCAAGACACTCAACTCATTCGATCACTGGAGATTTCGTTGGGAACAGAGTGGCCCCAACTGGTGGAGCTACGAACCACGCAAGACCAAGGCTTCGGACTCTTATCAAAACGACCACGAAAACGGCGTAAAGGATGGGATCGGAGCACACCTCCTCTATCCGAACGTTATGGTCGTCACTACCCCTGACTACGTAGCAACCTACGATGCCTTGCCGATTGATACCGAAACAACTCAACTCACCCTCCGCATAAGAGCAGACAAAGACACCGACGAAGGTCAAGCCTTAGAGGAGATCAAGGCATTCTTGAATGAGGATGTCTTAGTTTGTGAACGTCTTCAGCACTCTGTAAAGTCTCCTTACTATAGCCTTGGACCGTTGGCTAAACACCATGAACAGCCGATCTTAAACTTCCACAGTTCCCTTAGAACCTCACTTGGAGTGTAGATGGATCTCAACTTCGATAGAGTAGGCGAGGTTTTCGCAAACGACACTGCCCAACTTCAGGGCGTCTGGAAAAGACTCGGAAGGCAACTTGGCGACGATCCGTTGACAGAGGTAACTGACGTGACATGGATCCAATTTGGACACCGGTACGTCGACTTTAGAGTTCCTCATGATCTTACTACTCCAGCTGAACAGCACCATTGGCTTGACGCACAACAGGCGTTCTCTGGTACCCTCGATCTCGACCATGGTACAGCAACCTTTACACACGACTTCGAAGTCTCGAGTCAGACCAGGCCAGAGTTAGATCGATCCACCCTGCTCCTATTTGGAGACTACCTATTCGAGTTAGGATTAGACTTTCTAGAGGTTTGGAAGCGAACTCGCTACACAAAGGCTGAGGCGCGAGCCGACGTTACCGAGAAATCAGAGTGTAGATACACGCAATTTGAACCGCATACAAACGTAGATGGGAACGATACGGTAGACCTAGTACTCGCGGGAGACTTGGCTATCGCCACTTGGACTACGCCATCCTCAGGGAGTGCTCTCTTTCGGCGCAGTGACGAACGGTGGG
>JAKBGL010000218.1 GCA_021833085.1 Actinomycetes bacterium
CGAGATTCAGTCGCCGTGGCAGCACACTCTGCTCCCAAATAAGCCTCAATCCTCTACTTCCAGGAGATTCGATAAAGGTGTGGACGGGCTCGCCAAGGCCTTCAAAGAGTTGCGAGTTCGAAGAGGAGACACACGTACCTATCGTCATGTCCTCTCGAACGAGTGGAGCCACTGCGCTCAAGAGCTCTATAGCGTAGCGGCCAACACCTGTAGGTTTGCGCGGAACTGCACTCACGTCTACCGTAACTAGGTTATCCACAGGCGCTTGCAACCTTTACAAATAGACGTTGATGGGCTTTGAAGGTCTCGGCCCAACTCAGGTCGTTCGCTGTCATGAGGCCTTGCGTCACGAGTGCTGACCTTAGTTTGTCATCTACCACAATGCGCCTTAGACCTTCTGCGATACTTCCTTCGCTTCTCGGATCCACGACTAGAGTATTGTCATAGTTGGCACTAGGTATAAACGAGGAGACCACCGGCAAACAGGCTGCGTTCGCCTCAAGTACCGGTAACCCAAAACCTTCCTCAAGCGGAACGTATACCATAGCGATAGCTTTCTGGTATAGAGCAGACAGCGCTCCTTCTGTCACCTTACCAACCAAGAATACGTTTTTTGCAGGCTCGAGTGATCCACCCCAGCCGTTTGGACCCACGATCACTAAGGACATGGGACCTCCCAGCTCCCCTAAAACAGCCGAAAACGCCGCCATAACTCTTTTAAGGTTCTTTCTCGGCTCCAATGTAGAGACCGAGATAAGAAAGTCACCTTCTACTCCAAACTCATTTAAGATACGCTTGCCCGCTTCAAGATCGGCGCTAGGCAGGTGATCTGAACCGGGATGAATTACCTCCAACTGTTCAGGGTCGACTCCCATAGAGATCAATGTCCTCTTGGACTCACTTGAGATCGTTACTATTTTGTCAGCATGGTCTCTTATTTGAGCAAATCGCTGGCGGTGCCACTTACGTCCGGAAGATGGATACGTATCCGCTTGTGACTCCCAGAGAGCATCGTAGACCGCAAAACTTTGCGTCCTCGCACCGCGGACTTTAGTAAGCGGTCTCGGCCCTCCCATGGAAAAAGAGTGGTAGTGATGATACTCCGCTGAAGGACGATCAAGTCCCAAGTCCCAAAGTCGTTGAGCTAAGGGGTTCGAGAAGTGTGAGTAGCAAAAGCTAAATCCCATGGAAGCAATTCCATCTTCAGAGTTCGATCTGGGCCTAGATCCATACAAAATCCAGCTTGGACCTTCAGGGGTGGCAGATAAAGACTTAGCTGCACGCAGTGTTGACCTTATGTAGACCCCAGTACCACCGGGAATTCGTTGGTGAAGTTGATCAGCGCAAATTAGTACCCGCACATTGAAAGCCTAACAATAGATTCTCTCAGCCGTGCGACTCAAGGATCTTTCGATACTCTATTCTCATTTCAGAAGCCGACTTTTCCCAGGTGAACGTTTCCGCCCTGATCTTTCCTCTGCTGCTAAGATCGGTTCGGATCTCTGTGTCATCTATAACCTCTTCAACCGCATCGCTCCACAAAACCGGATCGTTACCCTTTACAATAACACCACAGTCGCCAACCACCTCCTCCGTCGCACCCGCATCAGAACAGATAACAGGAAGCCTTCTCGCCATAGCTTCCAGAGCTGGCAAGCCAAAACCTTCGTATATCGAAGGGAACACAAGAACCGTTGCATTATCGTACAGCCATTTTCGCTCGGCTGCGCTTACCCACCCTAGAGCTACAACAGCGCTAGAATCAACTAGCGTCGAGCGTTTAGCTTCAAAGCTATCCCAACCCCAACCCTTGGCTCCTGCAACTATAAGTACCAGATCTTTTCGTCTCTGCTGTAACAAAGAGAAGGCACTAAGGAACTCTACATACCCCTTACGAGGCTCAATCGTTCCGATGGCCAGCAATACCTTGCGACCCGCAGCAATCTCACGAATCTTTGCAACAAATCCTTCGGAAACCCCATCTAAAGTGCCATAAGCATCCGTTGGAACACCGTGAGGCACCGCAAAAACTTGGTCTTCTGAAGCTCCAAAGACCTCCATGACCTCGCGCTTTACAAACTCGGTTGGAGTATGTATAAACACGCCATCGGCAATCGCTTTCGCTATGTAACGAGGATACTTCAAGACCGGAGCTAAGCACATCTCAGGAAAGTGAAGCGGTGTAAGGTCATGGACTGTCACAACTCTTTTCGCGCTCCTTGAGGGAGGAACAAAGAAGTTAGAGCCATGCACTATGTCGTAACCACCCCCTAAGATAAGCTCAATCTTTGGAGCATCGATAATGTCCCAGAGCAGGTGGAGTGGTCTAGCAGGCATAACGCGATCGACGAATCCTACTCCTAGAGGAAGCTCTCCCTCTAAAAGGTGCCTTTTCCGCCAACTTACAGCAAAAGCATCTACCTCGGTATCTCCGTCAGAGAGTCTGGTCAACAACCCATAGGCAAACTCGCCTACCCCGCTTCTTGAACCAAGCAGTGCAGTAGCTTCAAAAGCCACTCTAATTTTTTCCATCGACACCTCCAACAAAATTTTGAGAACCTTCGACCTCCATCACCTATACTTTGGCCTTGTGATAACTGTTCTAGCCGGTGGTGTCGGTGGATCGAAGTTTATAAGAGGTTTGACTAACCAGGTACCACCATCGTCAATTGTTGCAGTGGTGAATATCGGAGACGACGATGAGTTCTACGGCCTACACGTCTCACCTGATCTCGATACCGTAACTTACGTGCTCGCAGGTCTTGACAACGACGTAACGGGCTG
>JAKBGL010000219.1 GCA_021833085.1 Actinomycetes bacterium
ACGTACGAATCAACCTTCTCACGGTGAGACTCAGAGATCAAAGGACCCATCTCGGAGCTATCAAGTTCGGGATTCTCTACACGAACCTTCTTTACAGCCTGTTCGAAGTACTCCATGAACGTATCAATGACGCTCTCTTGGACTAATAGCCTAGAGCGGGCACAGCAGTCTTGACCAGCGTTGTCGAACACAGAGTACGGAGCTGTAGCGGCGGCTTTTTCAAGATCAGCATCTTCAAACACAACGTTGGCGCTTTTCCCACCTAGTTCTAGCGTTACTGGTTTAATTTGAGACGCCGCTAAGGTCTGAATTCTCACTCCTACCTGCGTTGAACCGGTAAAGACGATCTTTTTAACTAGTGGATTCCTAACAATACTCTCGCCCACGACGCTACCTGCACCGGTAAGAACCTGAAAAACGTTCTCCGGAATACCGGCCTCGTAAGCGAGGTCAGCGATCTTGAGTGCAGTAAGGAGGGTAATCTCTGCTCGCTTCAAGACAACTCAACAACCCGCCGCTAGGGCAGGTGCGAAACCCCATCCAGCTATCGGCATTGGAAAGTTCCACGGAACGATTATCCCTACAACTCCAATAGGTTCTTTGAAGGTTACGTCGATACCTCCCGAAACTGGAATCTGAAGTCCGCTCAAGCGCTCGACTGCGCCCGCGTAGTAGTAGAGGACGTCTTTGACGTTATTTGCCTCCCAACGCGCATTACTTATGGTATGTCCAGAGTTCTTTACCTCTATCAAAGCTAACTCTTCTACGTTATCTTCGACCTTGCGAGCAAAGTTACGCAGTAGTTCGGCCCGTTTACCGGGCGGCACCTTACGCCAACTCTCAAAGCCTTTTTGTGCAGTAACAACTCGATTTTCAACCTCCGTAGGATTAAGCTCTTCGACTGTGGCTATGACCTTCTCTGTTACTGGACTAACTACTTCAAACAACTCCTACATCCTCTCAAAACTTCGATATAGTTCCCAATCGGTCACTGCACGATTGTAGGCAGCCAACTCGACCTTCGCCATGTTTGCGTAATGGTTCTTTACCTCTTCTCCAAAAGCTCGTGAAACGAACTCGGAGTTGGTCCAAAGCTCAAGAGCTTGTGACATAGTTTCAGGCACTCGTTCAACTTCAGCCTGGTAAGCATTTCCGACGAAAGCCTCTTCCAGAGACAGCTCCGAGTCGACTCCGTCGAAACCGGCTGCCAGCATCGCAGCGGTTACCAGGTATGGATTCGCATCCCCGCCGGGGACCCTATTTTCAACTCTCAAAGATCCGCCATGACCAATCAAACGCATTGCACAGGTTCGGTTGTCCCTTCCCCAAGCAACAGCTGTAGGAGCGAAAGATCCTTCAACAAAACGCTTATAGGAGTTGATATTTGGAGCAAAAAAGAGGGAGAGCTCTCTTAGGTGCCTCAACATACCAGCAAGAAACTGCTCGCCGAACCTACTTAACTCCCCTGAGGTTCCATCTTTGGCCATTACCATCTTCCCGTCGTTTGATCTTATCGATAGGTGGGTATGGCAAGAGGATCCCTCTCGATCGTTGACCTTGGCCATAAATGTAAGTGACTTCCCAAAACTCGCCGCTATCTCCTTGGCACCAAGCTTGTATAGTACGTGGTTGTCACAGGTATTGAGAGCTTGATCGTATCGAAAAGCAATCTCATGTTGCCCAAGGTTACACTCGCCCTTTACAGACTCAACGATGAGTCCAGCTTTAGCCATTGCAAGTCGTATCTCTCTAAGCAGAGGTCCGACTCGATTGACTCCCATTATTGAGTAGTCGACGTTATATAGATTGGCTGGAGAAAGATTTTTGTATCCTTTCCCCCACGCTTCTTCATAGGTGTCGTTGAAGACTATAAACTCAAGCTCGGTACCACAGTAAGCTTCAAGCCCCCGACTTGAAGCTCCCTCAAGCTGCCTTTTCAAGATCTGCCTCGGAGACACAACCACATCAGCACCATCGAGCCAACGTACATCAGCCACGACGAATGCTGTCTTGGGTTGCCACGGCAGGTATCGGAGCGTTTCAAGATCAGGCACCATCGCAAAATCTCCGTAGCCGGTCTCCCAGGAACTCATCGAATAGCCAGAGACCGTATTCATATCCACATCGACCGCTAAAAGATAGTTACATCCTTCAGTCCCATGAGACAAAATTTCATCAAGAAAGAACTCTGCCTGGATCTCCTTTCCAGTCAATCGTCCTTGCATATCGACTATGGCCACGGTCACAGTGTCGATATCTCCATTTGCGACGTCGGCGCGAAGTTGGTCGACCGATACAACTCCACGACCTTTGGTCGAGCTACTACTCAACTCGCCTCCTTCACATCAAAACACATACTAGATCCACTAGCACATCGGCCAATGTACGTCTAGCTGACTATCGAAGTGTATCACAAAGTGATTCAGGGAAGTCAACCATTTAGTTCTTATCTTTCAACCATTTGTAAATGAATACACCACTTGACCCGCGCCTACAGCCGGATTATCGACAAAACACGTGAAGTATCCAAGGCTCGGTTAGACCAAGTTTCAACCAAATCGCTTCTCCGCTTCCTTGGGATTGACCATCTTCCATCGTCAAGTCGATGTAAGCCATTAAAGGTAAAAAGGTGTACGACCTAACTGGACACACATACCAAGACTAGCTAAAGACGAGAGCCGTCTCCATGGTAGAAGAGTCCCGCTTGTCTATGACGACCAAGTTCACGCCGAGCTATCGTCATCATATGAACTTCGTCAGGTCCATCGGCAAGCCGA
>JAKBGL010000220.1 GCA_021833085.1 Actinomycetes bacterium
TACTAAGAGGTACGTTTGTTGACTTAGCTGAAGCGCTTTGCTATCGCAGAACATTTCTACTATGTGACTGCGCCTTTGCGCAAACCTTTCTTACTTTCATGTTTTGAGTAGACTTGAGCTTGCGGAAGCTTCTTGATGGGTACTGACAAAACTTCACTTTCCCGATGTCAGCCCAGTCGCCAGGATACGCCAAGATAGTAGAGTTTCTTAGCCCTGTAGGGGTTGAGTCGACTTTAGTAGTAAACACCTAAATCACGGAAGGAGGTACCAGTAGTGAACATGTTCCACGTTGCAATGGGCAATGCATGCTCAAGGTCGACTATTTCTTTGATGGGTTCACGTCGTGTTTTCAAAGAACCATCTTCCACTTAGGCTATAGTTCTAGGTACATAACTAAGGACTTTTAAAGAGATGCTTGGGATCTCGGGAATAACCCAAAGAGATGGAAACTGCTGGTGACTCCTTAGACAATGCCATGGATAGGACACTCTGACACCACCACCACAAAAGAGCCCATCTACCAAACCAACTTTACTAATTAAGAGGAAGAAAATTAGTCTTTGACTTACCTTGTTGGTACAGCCGAAAGCTCTAACACCAAGAGTATTGAGTGTCTATTTTCGACTTAAGTTCGGACAAGTCGCTAGGGGATACTGGCTGCATAGATAAGTAGGGTTCGTGTTCCATTTGGTGAGTAGTTCCAAACTATAATGGCGACAGTGTTCTTACGCCAACGAGACGAAAGTGTCAAAGAGAAGTCTATTATAGCAGAAAATCCAAGCGGAGTTTCGGGTCTCCTTTGGAGTCGCGTCGTTCTCGCAATGGCGTTAACGCGCGTAGGGCTTGGTTACGTTTTCGGCCATCTTACATATGTACTTTTGACAAAGCCTAACTACCAATTTGCGATCATATCGAGGCAGTCTTGGTTGGGACTGTTCGACAGGTGGGATGCGGTCTACTACCAACTTATTGCAGCTCAAGGGTATCCAAGTAACCTACCATCACTAACAGCGTTCTTTCCGGGTTACCCCCTGTTTCTTAGGGGGTTGCATGTGCTGACCCTGTCTCAGTTTTCCTACTTATCGATAGCGGACTTTACAAGCGCTGTTTTGGTGATAGTAAATGCATTGCTTCTTTACCGAGTTGCGACTCATTTTCTTACCCCTAGCGTATCTGCCTTGAGCGCGTTTTTATTCTTGTTTTATCCGACGTCCTTTTTCTTTTTAGCCCCTTATAGAGAGTCGTTCGAGCTTTTCACAGTTCTACTGGCACTGCTTGCGATAGAACGGCAAAGATGGCTGGTGGCGTCGTTGCTGGGAGCGCTTGCCGCAGCGTGTGATCCTTTAGGACTGGCCGTGGGACTTGGTATCTTCGTCGTATTGCTTACGAGACGGATGTGGTCGAAGGCGGTTTTACTGGGGTTGATTTCGGTAAGTGGCTTTTTGGCATACGTTGCGTTTCTTCAAGTGCGCTTTCACAATCCGTTAGAGTTCTTAGCGGTTGAAAGGTTCTGGGCTCGAACCACCACTGCACCATGGTGGGGGGTGCTTCAAAACACCTTAGCCTTTGGTAAAGTGCCTCAGAACTCCTTCGATACCAATGTCTATATCACATGGGCGCTTGATGATCTTGCTGCACTAAGTGCACTTTTCATCTTTCTCTATGCGATCGCTACTGCCTGGCGCCTTCGAAGGCAGATACTTCGTGATTTCGGCTCCTTTGAGAGGTACGTTCCTCTCGCAGTGTTGTTGGTAGTTGGAATCCTCGTTCCCGTTTCTTCTTCAGTCTATCCCTACTACCATTACCTTTACTCCACTGGAGCAGAGGCGCGGCTACTATCGACAACGGTCCCTGCTTACTTCTTAGCAGGGAAGTTGCTCAGTCGAGTACCGACGATCATGTTGATAGTAGGTATTGCGATGGTTGTGGCGTGTTTTTTCTTCCAATCTATGTTTAATCTCGGTTACTGGCTTACCTGAGTCGCATGGAAAGTATCGATTCGACTCCTTCGCTAAAGGAGTTTTCGTTAGGATTCTTCCTACGACGCTAAGAAGGCTTTGTGTTTTGGAGATGCGAAGCATTGACAGTCAGTGGGAGTCCTCTTAGTCGTTTACGACTATTTTTTGACCACGAAAAGGCTGTATCTAAAGAAACTGCTAACTGTTAGACAAACACGGTAGTTCTTCCGATCCTGCGGCCTGTTTAACAGGAGCTAGTTGGTGGTAAGGAGTTTTTGATGTTTATATCGATCATACTTACAGCGTCTCGTCAGTTCAACGGTGTCAAGAGCAGGTTCGGAGCGAAACCGGAATCGAACATACATTCGTGACTGATCGTACTGATGAATCTCGGGACTTCAACCAACGCTTCTCTATCGAGGCTGCATACAAAGAGTACTTTCTGGCCCAAAGTGCTAAAGCTCCATGTGAAACAGGTACGATCTACACGCCGTCAAGATACGAAACTACGAAGATCTCTCTTTGAATGTAAGTCCTGTCATCGCTAGACGTCTACCACCTCGGGCACTATCTTCCATAAGGGTTAGATCCCTCCCGCGGAGTAGTCCAGCTATGTATCTTGTCTAAAACAATGAGCGTGGTATTGCTGGTACTACCTTGGTACAACACCTAGGCGTCTCGTGTCAACGGACATTTAGATCTGCACGGTGGCGGACATAGAGATTGCACGGAGATGGACACCAATTTTGCATACCTAAGGACGTAGTTCTAGGTACATTTGGCACCAAAGTAGGATTTGAGCGTT
>JAKBGL010000221.1 GCA_021833085.1 Actinomycetes bacterium
CAACGTATCGTTTGGCAGCGAAGGTGCAACCGAGCGTCAAGTAGAAGACGCATGTAACCAGGTAGGTTTGGGGCACTTCTTAGACCACCACGCAGAACGCTTAAACTACGAAGTAGGCGATCGAGCGGTAAGGCTGTCAGCAGGGGAAAGACAGCTCTTAGTATTTGCACGTCTTTTGCTGAAAGACCCGAAGATCGTGATCCTTGATGAGGTCTCTTCTTCTTTGGATCTCATATCAGACCGTTTAGTGCAACAAGCCCTCAACAAAGTAGCCAAAGATCGAAGTGTCATCATAATTGCCCACCGACTAACGGCGCTCAAAGACGCTGATCAGATCTTTGTCGTTGATCAAGGGAGGATCGTCGAGAACGGAACTCATGAGGAGCTTATAAAAAGGCAGGGACGCTATCAAAACCTCTGGAGTGTCTCGGCGTAAGCTCAACCGTTCGCAAGATGTAGGCTTACCTTAGCGGCGAGGTAATACTTTGAAGGACCTCTCCTGCTTGTTTCACCACCTTTACAGAACAACGCTAAACACCTGTTCCCTAAAGTACCTTGATTAGTGAGATGAACTTCCCAAGGGCCAACCATGGACAAACTCTCAGATTAATCTTGACACTTTGTACCATATCAGAGTCGACTTACAAGAGTGTTACCTTGTGCTTCTGCGTTTTAGAGTCTCTCATAACTATAACTTCCGAACCACCATCGCAGCTGTTCAAGGAAGTAGATCTACCATCACGCATACATATCGATAGAGGAGTATAAAAAGGTTTCGACCTACTGATAAACTCAAACTTTAAAGATCAGGACTTGACCGTCGCCCTAAGATAAATGTAGCAGTGTCAGTGCTACTAGATATGTACCTACTTCGATGAAGATAGCGTTGTTCGTAACCTGTGTAAACGACCTCATCTACTCGAGAACCGCAAAAGCAACCTTTAACGTCCTCTCTAGACTTGGACATGAGGTGGTCTTTTCTAAAGGCCAAAGCTGCTGCGGTCAACTCCATTTAAACCGCGCTCTACCGGAGAGAGGGCTTGGCGCTCGCAGTGCGTTTTCACAGCACCTTTGAAGGTTACAACTGCATAGTCTCACCGTAAGCGTCTTGTGTCGGAGCGGTACGCGATCTCTATGGGTTCTCAGCACGACAAGTTGATGACGAAGCCTTAGCTTGAGATCTTGAGTCTCTATCAGGGAAGGTCTTTGAGCTATCAGAGTTTGTTTCACCACCTCAAAGTCACAGACCTTGGCACAGAGTTTCCCCTCCAATTCTCACGCTGTTACCTACTACGTTAAGTAGGATCCGAGATAAAAATCAACTCCTAGGCAGCGGTATCGTTTATCGCCGGAAAGACGTACGAGCCGGACAGCTACTACCTAGATATAAGTCCGATCGGTCGTTTCTCATGGGCTTTCGATCCATGAACAAAAAGACAGCTGTCTCACCAGCTTAACTCTAGATCCGGCTTATCGCCTTGAGCAGCTCCGGCATCGTTGCTGCAGGGGAGCTGTTGACGTAAGTAATCTTCCCCGCACTGTTCACCAAGTAGTAGACGTCGAGGTAACCGACAGGGTCATAGTTTTTAGTGAGCCCTAGTGATGAGATTCCGAAGGTCCAATCTGGGTTGTTATACTGCGTACCGGCCAACTCTTTAGCAAAGCTAACCATGGAGGGTCCTTGGGAACCCAAGTCATGATAGAGTTCTATCTCGCTTACGCGAACACCGGCGTGGGCGATAGTCGCAAGGTTCTGCGCCATAGCCTGTGTACCCGCCTCACACGAAGAACACCACGTTGATACAAACCACAGCAGAGTAGGAGTTCCCCTAAGAGATGCTACCGTAACATTCTGGCCGTTTATGGTAACGAAGGTACCGCTTGGAGCGGACTCGCCGATTGACGGTAGTGCAGTTGTTTTAGGACTTGTCACCGTTTGACTTGACGAACCCGCACTAGAGACTGAACTCTCATGGTAGTTAATCAGTCCAACTGTCGCAAGAACAACGACTACTACTGCAATGCCCAAGCCAATGGACAAAAGACGCCTTCGAGAACGCTGTCGCACACTATATCTTTGAGCTTGTCGTGACTTTGGGGTAGGTTTACCCGTCATTGCTGCACCTCCGTTGAGTTGGCAGATGTCTTGTGTTCTTCATCTTTGAATTGAACTCTTTGGGGATACCGACAGCGGGCGTTACAGAGACGTAAACTCGACCACCAGATCGACAGCAGTAAAATCGCCAGGCTGCTAGAGAGAAAGAGAGTCTGTTGCGTCGCAAAGAAATACTGGATACCTCCCGTTGTTTCATAGAGACCAAGAGAAGAAAATCCTACGAAGGCGAGCAGGGTAGGTACAATTGGCGTACAACACAGGAAGCTCGGTATGACGCTAGCAAGAAAGGCAAGTCCTGTTAGTGAAGTGGTTCCGGCCGAGAGCACACTGCGCATTGCGGTGATTTGAATCACGAGGACCAGGCTCATTGCAGTTCCAAGCACCAAACTCCACATCACCATATAGGGATCAAGATAGGACCAGTTAGAAAAGGCAACGCGTTGAGAAAAGCTAAATGGCAACAGCAGCGAGTAGATGACAGAGAACAAAGTAGCAAGCCCAATCCAACCAAGGCGTCGTCTAGGTGAACGCAAAACAATGCCAAACGTCTCGCGAAGATGATCCGCCTTGTTTATCAGACGCTTCAATCGACTGACGCCTCGTTGACTTGAGTGGCACAACATGCACTCGAACCGAAACCGT